>NZ_JBEKYX010000069.1:0-21311 GCF_049510455.1 Occallatibacter sp.
TACGACTACGAGTGGCTGGAAAAAATGGAACTGGCCAAGAAGCAGCATGAGGGGCAGGAGGTTTCCAGTGTCGGATAGCTCTACTTTGGTTCACGCTGATCACGCGCACGAGCATCCGCCGTACCAGCGCCATCACTTTGAGACCATGCAGCAGCAGGTGGATGCCACCGGCTTTGCCATGTGGCTCTTCCTGCTCACGGAAATCATGTTCTTCGGCGGCATGTTTACCGCCTACCTTATCTATCGCAACTGGTATTATCCGGCCTTCGTTGCCGCATCGCATCAGCTCAACATCTTCTGGGGCAGTCTCAACACGCTGATCCTCATCAGCTCCAGCTTCACCATGGCTATGGGAGTGTGGAGCGCGCAGATGCGCAAGCAGGGCGCGCTTGTGCTCTGCCTCATCCTCACCTTCATCCTCGGTCTCGCCTTCCTCGGCATCAAGACCATCGAGTACAAGGAGAAGTTCGAGAAGCATCACGTCCCCGGCGCGCATTACAGCCTGCAGTCCTTCTTAAATCCGGATTCGGACCAGGAAGCGAGAGAGGCCCATGACAAGCCGCTGCCGCTCGACATGGCGCGTCACACCGAGATTTACTTCTCGCTCTACTTCGCCATGACCGGCATGCACGCGCTGCACATGATCATCGGCATCTGCATTCTCGGCTTCATGATCGTGCGCGCAAGGCAAGGCGCATATACCGGCGGCCACGTCAGCTTTGTCGAATACTTCGGGCTTTACTGGCACTTTGTCGATATTGTCTGGATATTCCTCTTCCCGCTGCTCTACCTGATCAGCAGGCACCAGTAAAGAACACCAGCAGAAACATTTTTCAGGAACTGACACTATGAGCGAGCACAACGTACAACACGATTCGCACGCCCCGAAAGATCATGACGACGCACTTGAAGGCCACATCGTCAGCCCGATCATCTACTTGATCATCTTCGGAGCACTGCTTGTTGGCACTGCACTTACAATCGGCGCCTCCTATGTCGAAATGGGACCGTGGAATCCAATCGTCGCCATCGCCATCGCAGTGGTCAAGGCCACGCTCGTCGTGCTCTTCTTCATGCACGTCAAGTACAGCCCCAAGCTCACCAAGCTCACCGTCGGCGCGGGCGTCTTCACCTTCCTCATCCTCATCTTCATGACGCTCTCGGACTACATTAGCCGCGCCTGGGGCCGCTGGTAAAACAGAGATCAGGGATCAGTTGTCAGAGATCAGCACAAAGGCCGCCATCAGGCGGCCTTTGTGTTTGGCTATCTTATACTGATCGGAGAAACCGAATGCATTTCATCATCCAGTTCGCTCGCTTCATCTGGATCGGTGCTGCGCTGGTCCTCGCGGCTGTTCTGCTTATGCGTGCCATACGTAATCAAAAATAGCTGGCAGGCTTCCCGTTCAACTGCATCTCGTAATAAATCAGCGGCGCTGAGCGATACACCGCCCGCCCTGCCTCCGTAAACCCGCACTTCGCATAGAACGGTCCCGCTCCTGCCGGCACATCGTAGGCATCCAGGCGAATCGCATCTCCGCCCGAGGCCAGCGCAATTCGTCGAGCCTCGTGAAGCGCCTCACATCCCACTCCCTGCCTCTGAAACTCAGGATGGACCGCCATATTCGTCAGGTAAAACGGCCTTTCCCGCGGCTCAAAATAGCTTAGGTCAATCGCCCACGGCTTGCGCGCCGTCAGCGCCAGCGTAGCTGCAATCCCGCCGCGATGCCGCGCCACATACACCTGCGCCTGCCGTACCGCTGCCAGCGCTCCATGCTCGCTCAGCGCCATGCACCAGAATCCCGGCCCGAACTCCTCCACCAGGCGCGCATTCACCGCCTCGCGCAGTCGCACCAGCCCCGGTGCATCATCGTCGTTCGCAAGCTGTAGCTGGATTGGCATCGGGATTTTGCGTCTTTCAATTCAGCCAGGACTGTTGGCTGGCCAGCTACAGAATAATCTCGCCTAGCTCGCACAGCCGCATTTCATGTCATAAAATGCGATTAGAAATCACACATAAGCAGCACACTCTTTTCTCCCTGGAACTGCGTGTCTCCACTCAGCCGTTTTACCGGACCTGCGCTCCGCCTTCAGAGAAAGGCTTAGGCGCAGATCCCTGGGCGGCGAAGGGATGCGTGTGTTTATCATCAAAGTATTATTCCGGGCAGGCATCGCAAGCCTGTATGCAGCATTTTGCCTGGCAATTCTGATCGCCGCCGCCGCGCAAGCACAGCTTGCCGCGCCCGCTCCCACGCATCCACTTCCGCCGCGTGTTCTTCAGGCCCAGCGCTTTCTCGCCCGTCGCGGCCTCAAGCCCGGCCTGCAAAGCAAGCCTCTTCGGCCGCGCCGCGCTGCCTCCGCACTCGCATCCCCTGAATTTGCCGCCGGAGAATCGATCTGGCAGCCGCTCGGGCCGCAGAGCGTCGTCACACCCTACTACGGAGCCGTCACCGGCCGCATCGCCTCCATCGCTATCGACCCATCGGACACCACAGGCAACACCGTCTACATAGGATCCACCGGCGGAGGCGTCTGGGCCTCGCAGAATGCCGCCACATCCAACCCCGCCAGCATCGTCTTTTCGCCGCTCACGGACTCGACCAGCGCACTGAACGGCGCCTCCGATCCGTCCATCAGCATCGGTGCAGTCACCGTTCAGCCCGGCGGCACAGGTGTCCTGCTCGCCGGCACCGGCGATACCAATGACGCTCTGGATTCCTATTACGGAGCCGGCATTCTCCGTTCCACGGACAATGGCGCCACCTGGACGCTCATCGAGCAGAGCTCCGATTTTGAAACCGGCGCCGGCTCCCAGAATTTCCTCTTTACCGGCCTTGGTTTTGCCGGCTTTGCCTGGAGCACGGCGAATCCGCAGGTCGCCGTTGCCGCTGTCTCTGAGGCCTATGAAGGCCTCCTCGTCAACGCCCAGCAGCCCGGTCTCAGCTTCGCAGGTCTTTACTATTCGGCAGATGCCGGAGCCACCTGGCATCTCTCGCGCATCGTCGATCCAAACGGAGTCGATGTGCAGGGTCCCGACGACAGTACGGGCGATAGCGAAGGCAACTCCGCCACAGCGGTCATCTGGAATCCCATCCGCAAGCTCTTCTTCGCCGCCATTCGCTACCACGGCTACTATCAGTCAGCGGACGGCATTACCTGGACGCGGCTTGCGAACCAGCCCGGCGTCAACCTCACCACCGTCCTGTGCCCCACCAATGCCACCACCACCGGCTCGCCGGCATGCCCCATCTTTCGCGGCGCGCTCGCCGTCAACCCACTCACAGGCGACACCTTTGCCTGGAGCGTCGATCTCAACAATCAGGATCAGGGTCTCTGGCAGGATGCATGCGGCATCTCCGGCGGAGCCTGCCCCAATCCCATTCCAGCCTTCGGCACGCAGTGGAACACTGCCGTGCTCGAATCCAACACCTCCCTGGGCCCGCAGACCATCTCGAACGGCGATTACAATTTCGTTCTCGCCGCCATTCCATCGCAGCAGGACACTTTGCTCTACGCCGGGGCCAACGATCTCTGGAAGTGTTCCCTCGCCGCCGGTTGCGCCTGGCGAAACACCACCAACGCCCTCACCTGCCTCAGCGCCCAGGTCGGCCCGTACCAGCACGCTCTCACCTGGAATCCCGCCAACCCAACCGAGCTTCTCATCGGCAATGACAGCGGCCTCTGGCGCAGCCTCGATGGCATCGGCGAAACGGGTTCCGTCTGCGCCTCCACAGACGCAAGCCACTTTCAGAACCTCAACTCCAGCCTCGGCTCACTCGCGGAAATCGAATCCATGCCGCCGCCGGGTCTCTCGCCCTACAACACAATGCTCGGCCTCGGCGTAAACGGTACTGCCGGCATCAAGGGCGCATCCGCGCCCACCGCGCAATGGCCGCAGATTCTCTCCGGCGAAGGCGGTCCCGTCGCCATCGATCCCTCCAACTCCAACAACTGGTATGTCAACAATGGCGCAGGCGTCTCCATTCATCTCTGCTCCAGCTCAGGCTCCTGCACCCCGTCGGATTTCGGCCTCAGTCCCGTCGTTGGCGACTCGCAGGTCGCAAACGATGGCCTCACCATGACCACCCCCGCGCCCTTCCTCGTCGATCCTGCCGACCCCACGCAGCTTCTCATCGGCACCTGCCGCATCTGGCGCGGCCCCGCCAGCGGAACCGGCTGGACCGCATCCAACGCCATCAGTCCCATCCTCGATACCGGTTCCACCAGCGGCTACTGCAACGGCGACGCTCTTATTCGCACCCTCGCCGCCATGCCGCTCGCCGGGGGCGGGGAAGTGGTGTACGCCGGCATGTATGGCTTCCTCGATGGCGGCGCGCGCCTCGCCGGTGAGGTCTTCAGCGCCACCATGAGCTCTACGGGCGTCTGGTCCTCCTGGACCAATCTCTCCCTGAACCCAGTTGTGAATGGCACCGTCGGGCTCAACATCTACCAGTTCGACATCTCCACCATCGTCATCGATCCCAGCGACTCGACCGGCAACACCGTTTACCTCACCGTTGACGGATTTCCCACCGGATCTGAAATCTTCTCGACCGTCTACCGTTCCACCGATGGCGGCGCGCACTGGTACGGTCTCATATCCAATCTTGAAGCCGTTCCCGTGAATGCGCTCGCCATTGATCCCAAAGACCCCAATACGGTGTACGTCGCCACGGACTTCGGCGTCTTCGCCACACGCCAGATCGGCGCCTGCGCCACCGCGCCTTCCACCTGCTGGGAGCCCATGGGAGCCGGACTCCCCGGCACGCCCGCGGTCGCTCTCGGAGCCACGCCTGCCGCCTCTTCCACGCCGGTACTCGTAGCTGCAACATACGGTCGCGGCCTCTGGCAAATCCCGCTCTTGACCGCGGGAGCCCAGCTCACCACCGCATCGCTCTCACCCTCGTCTCTTACTTTCACTGCGCAGTCCGTCGGATCCTCCAGCAGCCCGCAGACCATCACTGTCACAAATACCGGAGGATTTGGCTTTTCCATCGATACCGGCGGCGTTACCATCACCGGCAACTTCACCGAAACCGACAACTGCGCCGGCCAGGAGATTCTTGCCGGCTCTTCCTGCGCCATCCAGGTCTACTTCACCCCCGCCGCCACGGGAAATAACACCGGCCAGGTCACCGTCTCCGGCAACATACCCAGCTCGCTCACCGCCTCGCTCACCGGCACGGGTATTCCAGCCAGTTCAGTCACCATCGCCCCCAGCATCCTCGCCTTCGGCAATGTGGAAGTCGGATCGCAATCCTCCACTCTGTTTCTCACCGTGCAAAACACAGCCTCCGCCTCGGTGCCCGTCACCAGCCTCACCGTCACGCCGCCTTTCGTCCTGCCCCCCAATAGCAATAGCTGCGGAAGCACGCTCGCCGCCTCATCCGACTGCTCGTTTTCCATCGGCTTCAATCCCACCACCGCCGGCAGCTTTACCGGTACCCTCACCATGGTCGATTCCGCTGGCACGCAGATCGTCCCGCTCACCGGGACCGGAACCACCCCGCCCACCGACGCGCTCTCGCCCTCCTCGCTCGTCTTTTCCGGAACCGTCATCGCTCAACCAAGCAGCGCGCAGACCGTTACGCTCGCCAACACCGGCCAGAACATTCTCACCGGAATCGCCGTCTCCATCTCCGGACCCTTCCAGCAAACCACAAGCTGCGCCGCTCAGCTTGCCGGGCAGTCCACCTGCCCCATCAATGTCGTCTTCGTGCCCACAGCCGCAGGCTCTGCCTCCGGCACGCTCACGCTAACGGATGGCATCCGGACGCAGACAATCTCCCTCAGCGGCACGGGCCTGAATCCACCTATCATCTCCGTCAGCCCCGCTTCCTTCATCTTCAGCCAGCAATCCACCGGCGTCGCCACCGTGCCGCAAACCCTCACCGTCTCGAACACCGGCGGCGCGCCCATGAGCAATATCGGCTTCCAGATCACCGGAGCCTCATCTTCCTCATTCTCCGTCGCTTCCACCACCTGCGGAGCCACCCTCAACGCCGGCTCCAGTTGTACCGCGCAAATCGTCTTTACCCCCATCGCCATTGGCGGAGCCTCGGCCTCGCTGGCCGTCTCCACTTCGACCGCCGGTGTCAGCCCCGCCACAGTTTCACTCAGTGGAAACGGAACCGGAGTCGGCCTCAACGTCACTCCCACGCAGCTCACCTTCGCTGCCCAGCAGTTGGGTCAGACAAGCGCCGCTCAGGCAGTCACCATCAGCAACACCAGCAGCGCCGCCGCCACCGGTTTCAGCCTCGCTGTCTCCTCTTCCTTCGGCCTGACCGGCAGCACCTGCACGTCCAGCCTCGCCGGCGGAGCCACATGTACAGTCGGCGTCACTTTCACACCGGAGTCAAGCGGCCCCATCAACGGTCAGCTCGCGGTCAACTCCACCTCGGCGCTCGGTTCCGCTACCATCTCGTTAACCGGAACAGGCGGACTCAATGGCGCTGTCCAGTTCAAGCCCTCTTCCATCGCTTTCCCGGTCACCGGCGTCGGCCAGACCAGCGCTCCCACCGCCGTCACCATTACCAACGTCGATCCCACAAGCACGCTCTCCAGCCTGAATCTCACAGCCTCCACAGGCTTCGCGCTGGTCAGTAACACCTGCGGCTCCGCGCTTGCGCCAAATGCCAGTTGCACCGTCGGCGTTGAGTTCGCGCCCATTGCGGCCGGTCCGGCTACCGGAAACCTCATCGTCTCCAGCACCGCGCTTGGCGCTCCCGCTACGGTTCCACTCACCGGCACGGGATTCGACTTCACCGTCGTCGCGGACGGACCCTCCAATGTCACCGTAGCCAGTGGCCAGACCGCCGGATACGCGCTCACCATCACACCGCTCGGCGGAGTCTCCGCCAGCTTCGCCTTCCAGTGCGGAACTCTCCCCCAGTACGCCGGCTGCACCTCCACGCCTGCCACACTCAGCGTCGCCGCTGGCGGCTTTGGCACAGAAACCGTCGACGTTACCACCAGCCAGACCACCGGCGCGCTCATTCTTCGCTCCCGGCCCCACTTGCAGTCCGGCCCGCGTTCAAGCTCCCACTCCAGTTCATCCGGCCCATTCGCAGCTCTCTGCTGTCTTGTTCTTCTGCTGCCGTTCGCCGCGCTCCGCGGATTCCGCAGAGCCGTGTTGCTCGCCGCCGTGCTCATGCTCTCCACCGGCGTGCTCATCAGTTGTTCCGGCTCGGGCGGCGGTGGCGGCGGTAGCAGCGGCGGCGGCGGCGGCGGAGGCGACTCCACAAGCACAACTCCTGCGGGAACCTACACCATCCCCGTGCAGGTCACCGCCAACGGCGTCCAGCATTCCATCAGTCTCACACTTGTCGTGGATTGAAAGGCAGGGGAAAGGGGTCGGGGATCAGGGATCAGGGATCAGAAAACATGATGTGTCCTTGATCGATGAAGCTCATTGTCTTTTTTTAAATGCTCAAGCCGCACAGCGCTGTTTAGCGATGCATCGGGGAGGGTGTATTTGTGTGCTGATCCCTGATCCCTGTTCCCTGCCTTTAATACACCGGCGGCAGCGTCGGATCTCGGAAGGGCGTCGTCGAGTGATGCACATTTCCCACAGATCCAAAGTTCGCAAATGTAAAGCTGTACAGGTACTCCACGTCGTCGCCGCGCAGCGTGCCCAGGTCAAGCTTCCTGTATCCCAGCGAAATACCGCAGCAGTTCCAGTTGTACACGCCCAGAATCCCCGCATATTGCAGTGTGCTGCGTACAAGGTCGTACCCCGCATTCGCTGCCAGGTTAAACCCGGTGCGGCTCTGCTTGCCAATCTCCAGAAAAGGATTGATCTGCTGGCTCTGGACGGGCGCCGTCCCCGGACCTTGCTCATCCACCGCACTCAGCAGCGAGTGGCCCAGCCCAAGCGTCGTAATCCCCCAGCTATAGCCCGCAAAAATGTTGTTCGCGTCCAGCCGGCCCGACTTCGTGTCATAGTCCAGGTCCCACTCGATCCGCAGATTGGGTATCGCCTCAAACCGCATCCGCGAAACCAGCGGTGACAAATCCCGCGATCCCGTCAAAAACGCAACACTCGTCAGATCCAGCGTCGATTCCAGGATGTTTCGCCTGTTGTCAATCACCGCTCCGCCAAAATTCGGGTCCAGGTAGTATCGCTGCGTAATCTGCCAGCTCGCCCACTCCCGCGGATGCGCCGTGCAATCGGCCGAGCCCGCATCCTCGATCGTCTCGTCGCAATCCTTCGCAACCGATCCGGCAGGCGGCTTCACATAAAACCGTTGCGTCAGGCTGTAACCCACTTCATTCGTATTCGAGACAGTATCCGCCGTGTCAAAGAGCAGCACATTCTGCTCCTTCGCCCCAACCCCGCCTATATACCGGTAGGTCAGCTCCGGCTCAATCACGTGCCGCAGCACCCATCCGCTGCTCAGAGAGAAATCCCGCTCCACCGCCGGCGGTCGCACATCCACTCCAGCCTCCAGATCTGCCCGGTTCAGCGATTCGTGGCTCACAGACGGAACGTAGCTGTTCGTTCCCGTCAGATCCGGTGTCTGGCTCCCCGTATAAAACGTCTCCCGAAACGCCGCCTCCGGCACAATACTCCATCCCCCCGCCACAATCGGCATCGAGATATGCGGATAGAGATCGTACCGCCCCTCATTATGCGCGTGAAAATCCGGCTCGGACCGGCTCAGGTGCGCGATGCTCGAATCCACCCCCCAGTAAACCGGGCTTGTGCCCAGCGGCCGGTCCAGCACCTCGTAGCGCAGGCTCGGCAGCTTCATAATGCGCGCCTCATCCCCGTTCGTTGAGCTCGCAAAGTTCTGCATCCGGTAAAACTCCGCGGACGCCACCAGTCCGTTATGCTGATTCGTCAACGCCACGTCGCTCTTCACTTGGGAGGCAATCGCCTGCAAGAAGTTTTCGTTAAACACCAGCCGGTACACATAGCTCGAAAGAAACTCTGCATTGCCTGAAATCCTAGTCTCCTGCGAAAGATCCTTCCGTCCCAGCGCCACAATATCCACGCCGCCCTGGTTCACCAGCACGGTCTGGCCTGTCTGTGGTCCTGAAGTTTGCAACTGCTCTACCCCGCGGTCCAGCAGCGCGTTCCACGTGGATGTCAGGTGATCCTGTCCCAGCCCCTTGTAGCGAAAGTTCCCGCGTGGCTCAAACCCGCGCTTCGAGAAGTACTTCAGGCCAACCGTCATGTCCATGTTGCGGCTGATGACCCAGTAGTAATCCGCGCCCATCGTATATCCATAAGTTGAGTTGTAGTTGCTCGGAGTCTCAAAGTTCATAAGCCCGCTCTCGCGACCCGACTCATCCGTCGGATGCTGCAGCCACGGCAGGTAAAAGATCGGAATCCCCAGCAGCGTCAGGTGCGCGTTCTTCGTCGTCGCCTGCTGGTCCTCCACGCGAATCTGTCGCGACAGAATCTGCCAGTCCGGCTTCGGCAGCCGGCAATTGGTCATCGTTCCGTCGACAATCTGGTACTTGCCCTCGCCGCTCTGCACCAGCACGCGGCCCGTAAACACAAACGGGTTCACCGTCGAATACACCACCGTCCGCCCCATTGAGCGGACACCCACCGTACCCGTCACGTTGTAAAACTGTCCGGTATGCGTGTTCAGCCGCATCTCGCCGCGGTCAGCCGTCAGCGCCAGATCGTCCGGCCCGCCCACCATCCGGACGTGCCCTTCTGCCTCCACATCCGTTGTGTCCTGGTGATAAATCACCTTGTCCGCGCTCAAAACATAGTCCTTGTAGCGAAACTCGGTCACGTTATAAAGGGTGGCAATCTTGTTTCCCAGGGTCTGCCGGTCGGCTACCCAGCTCACCGGCTCGCCTCCAACCGGTACCGGCTCCTGCTTCGCTAAAGGCAGCGCCTGCAGCCCCGGATCGTCCGGCAACTGCTCAGTCGCGCTGCTCTGAGGCGTGGGAGGTAACCCATTGGTCAACGTCTGTCCCGTAAGTTGCAGGTGACAGAGCATGATTGCCGTGATAAACAGAAAATTGCGCAGGTGCATCCTTCAACCAAGGCTCAGCATAGCAAATGCGGCGTCTTGTTTAAGGACGTATCCAGCGCGGCTCTGGCAACAGGAAAATTCGGCTCAGGTTTAACCTGGTTCCACGCGAGTCAACCGCCGCACAATCAGCGGTTTGCTTGCGCAGCCCTGTATTTTCCGCGAACTCGACCTTTCAAGCGAGCAACCGGCTGTCCGTAAGGCCAGTCAAACACAACCGGCTCTGAAATCTGCGGAACCACCAGACTGGAAGAGGAGCCGATTTGAAGGGAAGATACGATTGAGTACACTCGGCCAGCCCATCGCCCCCGAATGGCGGCAGGAAGTGAACCGCCGCCTCGCGGAACACAAAAACCGCAAGGTCAACACCTCGGATGCCTCTGCTCCGGCTCAGCCCATCGCCCCCGGCGCCAGTCGCGCAGCGCAGGCTGCAGCCCGCGTCGCCGCGCGTTACGCCCAGGCCAAGAGCTACAGCCAGATGCAGGCCGAGGAAGCCCGCATGGCTGTCCGGGCAGCGGAGATCGCCACCCAGGTAGCTCTTGAAGCTCAATCCGCCGCAGAGTCCGCGCTCGCCGGGCTGCACGCCGCCTCCATCGAAGCTCCCGCCCGTCCAGCCGCTTCGGTTGTCACCATGCCGCGTGAAGCTACCCGTCAGCCCGCGCCGTCCGCGCCCGCCGAGTGGGAGTGGACCAACGACAGGCTTGTTTCTGAGCCGGTTGCCAACCAGCCTCTTGGTCTCAATACCGGTTTCTCCGCTGAGCCTTACGCGGAAACAACCGCTCCCGAGGCTGTCGATCCCGCGCCACTTCCCGAGCCGCCATCCGGCCCCGTCACCAGCGCAAAAGACAGCTCCGGCAATCTCCTGCACATTCGCTGGGAGCCGGACATGCCGCTCCGTGAGACCGCCACATCCGCATCGGAGCCTCTCGACCTCAGCACGGAGGACTGGTTCACTCCCGCCGAAACCGCTCACCCGCAGCACGAGCCGCTTGAGATTGAAGCCCACACCATCCACGCCAATCTCATTCACTTTCCGCGCGAGCTGGTCGCCACCCGCCGCATGCGGCCGCGTCTTGCAGAAGGCATCGCTCAGCCGGAGCAGCCCGGCACGCAGCTCAGCATCTTTGAAGTCGATCCCAGCTCAGTTCAAACCGGCCTCACTCAAGTTGATCTCATCCAGACTGAGACGCCCGCACCAGGCTCATTCCCGGACTACGCGGAGCCGCAATCACACGCTGAATCAGCAGCCGAGCCAGTCGCAGCCTCATACACCGTTCGCCAACCCGCCGCCCCATCCGTTCCCTGGTCCACGGCCAGGTGGCATGGCATGAAGCTCGATGCTCAGGCCGTTCCCGCTTCTGCCGCAGCTCTCGATGCGCACAACAAGCCGGCTCTAGCCGGCCTCAACCGCCGCCTCATGGCAGGCACCGTCGATCTCGCCCTCGTCACCGCCATCGCAGCCTTTCTCTGGCTCACCATGGCTCTCGGCATGGCCGGCCCGCTCGTGCCCCGTACCGCGGAGTTGCTTGGCGCTGGCCTCTTCGCTCTCGCCGGCCTTGCCTACCACGCATTCTTCTGCCTGCTCTCGCTCCGCACTCCCGGAATGCGCTACGCCGGCCTCTCGCTTTGCACCTTCGACGATTGCATCCCCACACCCGAGCAGATGCGCCGCCGCCTCGGAGCCATGACCGTCTCCATGCTTCCCCTCGGCCTCGGCATGCTCTGGAGCCTCTTCGACGAAGACCGCCTAAGCTGGCACGACCGCTACTCGCAGACCTACCTCCGCCACACCTAGCCGCGCAGATTCTTGCCCCGGTCCCCGGAGTGGCATATACTTTTGTATATGCCACTCCGGAGGGGCCTTTTATGCAGCGCACAGCGAAAATATTCATGAACAATCGCAGCCAGGCCGTCCGCATTCCCCGCGAATTCCAGTTCTCCACCACCGAGGTCTACATCCGCAAGGAAGGTAATGACCTCATCCTCTCGCCCCGCCCGCAAGACTGGTCCGCAGTGCTCGCTGGGCCCTATGCATCTCCTGAATTCATGGAAGGTTATGAGGATCTTCCGGCTGAGGAGATTGATTTCTGATGCCACGCTACATGCTGGACACAGACATCTTTTCTTACGCATCGAAAGGGACGAATCAGGAAGTATTCCGCAGGCTCTCACTCGTAAGCGTCGGCGATGTTTACATCTCCGTCATCGTCAACGCAGAAATAGAATTTGGGATCATGTCCTCGCCAAAGCCGGAAAGAGACAGGGAAAGATCTCTGATCCTCCTTCAACACATAACCGTGCTCGATTTCCCCAGGGAAGCCGTTCATGACTATGGTCTGATTCGCTCAGATCTTCAACGGCGCGGCCAGTTGATCGGCGCCAACGACATGCTCATCGCCGCCCACGCACGCTATCTGGGTCTCACGCTTGTCACAAATAACATCAGGGAATTCTCCCGCATTCCCGGTCTTACGCTCGAAAACTGGGCCGAATAAACAAAGCCGGAGCATTAGCTCCGGCTCTCATTCTTACTGATCCCTGACCCCTGATCCCTGACCCCTGTCCTTCTCACCACGTCAGCGCCCGCAGGGCACTCACACCTGCGCCAAGCAGCGCAGTCTCATCGTTCGGCTCCAGCACTTCCAGCGAATAGCTCTGCAGCGGGCTCAGTCTCACCATCGGCTCCAGGCACTCCCGCAGCGTCCCCAGGTTCAGAAAGCCCACATTGTGCCCTGTGTAGTAAAACCGTCCCGGCCCCGCCAGATGAATGAAGGAAGCCGTCGCCGCCGCCAGCGCCCGGTGCCACAGCATCACAAACTCCCGGCACTCGCGGTCGCCCTGCTTCGCCGCCGCAAAGACCTCCTCCGGCTCCTTGTCCAGAAACCGCAGGCGCATCGCGCGGTAGCCCATAATGCCTTCCAGGTGTCCCTGGCCGCCGCAGCCGCAGAAGCGCTCCTTCGGGTCAAGAGTGACGGTGATATGTCCGCCCTCCCAGACGCCCTCCACATAAGGCCAGCGCCCGTATCCAATGCCGTTTCCAATCGTCCACACACGCGTCAGCCGGTCAAGCTGTCCGCGCGTTGCCGCCACGCCCGCCGCAATCGCGTCCGCATCGTTGGCAATATGCACCGGAGCCTTGATCCCGCGCTTCTCAAGCAGCGCGCCAAGATCCTCCGCCATGTGCATGCCCTTTAGCTGCACCAGGTTGGGGCTGTCTTCCACAATTCCGTGCCGCACAATCCCCGGCACCGCCACGCCAATGGCCTGGATTGGTTCGCCGTTGTTCGCCAGCCCGGCAATCTGCTCCGCCAGCATTTCCACCAGCTCACTGCCCGGGACCGCAATCAGCGCATCCAGCTCGCAGGTATCCTCCGGAAATCGCACCGGTTTGCCTACCAACTTGTGACCTTTCAGCCGTCCCGCCACAAGATGTTCGGTCATCACAACGCCGATCGCTACCGTCATTGCGTTCCCCTCAAATAATCCAGTCTGTCGAAATCCAGACTGTCTGCAACCAGTCCGTCTGAGCCCAGCGCCGCCGGCCAAACCGGCTCAGCCCTGTGCCTGGTACTTTCCCAGCCGTCCCAGTCCGTTAAACGCGGCCACTTTATAGCACTCGGCCAGTGTCGGATAGTTGAATACTGTTTCCACGAAATAGTCAACGTTGCCGCCCAGCGTCATCACGGCCTGGCCAATGTGCACCAGCTCGCTCGCGCCTTCGCCAATAATATGCACGCCCAGAATCTTCCGCGTATCGCGGTGAAAAATCAGCTTCAGCCTGCCCGTCGTATCCCCGCGAATCTGCCCTCGCGCAGTCTCGCGATAATACGCCATGCCTACCTCGTACGGCACGTCCTCATCGGTCAGTTGTTCCTCGGTCTTGCCAATAAAGCTGATCTCCGGAATCGTATAAATTCCATACGGATAGAAACTCGGGTTCGACGCCGCTGCAGTATCGTCAAACGCCCGGTGCGCTGCAATCCGTCCCTGCTCCATTGACACTGAAGCCAGCGCCGGAAAGCCCACCACATCGCCCACAGCATAAATATGCGGCACCTTCGTCTGGTAGTCTCCGTCCACAGGAATTCTACCCCGCGAATCCGACTCCAGTCCCGCCGCCGCCAGGTTCAATTCGTCCACCGCGCCCTGCCGCCCAATCGCGTACAGCAGCGCGTCGCCGCTCACCCGCTTCTTGCTTTCAAGATTCGCCACCACGCTTCCATCCGGCATCTCTTCCACCGTGGAAACCTCTTCGCCCAGCCGCATCGTCACCCGGCTGTCGCGCAGGTGGTAGCTCAGCGACTCCACAATCTCCTGGTCGGCAAACTCCAGCAGCTTCGGCCGCTTCTCGATAATCGTCACCCGCACGCCCAGAATCGCGAACATGCAGGCATATTCCACACCAATCACGCCGCCGCCCACCACAATCAGCGTCCGCGGCAGCACCGGCAGGTCCAGCACCTGGTCGGAATTGATAATCGTGCGCCCGTTGATCGGCACCTTAGCGCTGGAAGCGGGCTTCGTCCCGACCGCAATAATGATCCGCTCGGACTCAATTGTCGTATCGCCCGTCGGTCCTTCCACGCGCAGCGTATTCGGGTCGGTAAAGTGCGCAATCCCATGCACCACGTCGATCCCGTTCCGCGACAGTTGCGCCTCCGTCACATCCACCTCGGTCTTCACCACAGATTGCACCCGGAAGGCCAGATCCGCCATCGTAATGCGTTCCTTCACCCGGTAGTTCATCCCGTAGACCGACTTGTAGTTATAGCCCGACAGATGCAGCACTGCCTCGCGCATCGTCTTGGACGGAATCGTGCCCGTATTCACGCACACGCCGCCCACCACCGACCGCGCCTCAATCACCACCACGCGCTTCTTCATCTTCGAGGCGGCCACGGCAGCGCGCTGCCCGCTCGGGCCCGAGCCAATGATAGCGAGATCGTATTTCACGGCGCTCATGCGTGTCGTTCTCTCCTGAACGGCCTTCCGGCCGGCTCCGTAGCAGGTCTGGAAGAGACCCCACAAATCGGAGCCTACCATATTGGTCTAAACATGCATGTGAAGACAAATGAAAAGCCCCGGAAGATTCCCAGGGCCTTATGGAATGCTTACGGAGAACCAGTTCGGGAATCACCAATCTCTGCTTCTTCCGACCCCTGACCCCTGACCCCTGCCGTCACGCCGTGACGGCTTTCATCGGCGCCTGCCACGCGCAGCTGTCCATCCGTCCGCCCTTCTGCGAATCATCCCCCAGGTGGAACTGCTTGATCATTCCATCCAGTTGGCCGGCCAGACTCGCCAGTTCCTTCAGCGCCGCCACAGATTGCTCCGAACCCATCGAATTCTCATGCGCCAGGTTTGAAATCTCACCCGCCGACATCGAAATCTCGCCCGCCGCCGCCGTCTGCTCCGTCGCTGCCGCCGCAATCAGCTGAATCTGCTGCTCCACTTCCTTCGACGAGACAATAATCTCCTCCAGACTCTTCCGCGCCCGGCCCGTCTCGCCTAATCCGGTCTCAACAGCCGTCTTGCTCTCTTCCATTACAGACAGCGTTGCCCGCGTCTCTACCTGAATGCTCTGGATCGTCCCGGCAATCTCCTCCGTCGCGCCCTTGGTGCGTTCCGCCAGCCGCCTTACCTCGCCCGCAACCACCGCAAAGCCACGCCCATGCTCGCCGGCCCGCGCCGCCTCAATCGCCGCATTCAGAGCCAGCAGGTTCGTCTGCTCGCTGATGCCCTGAATCACGCTCACCACCTTGCCAATCTCCTCACTCCGCGCCGCCAGCGAGTTCATCTTCTCCGCTACCAGCCCCGTCGCCTTGGCAATCTTCTCCATCGTCGCCGCCGCGGCCTGCATCACCGCGCCGCCCTGCTCCGCCGTCTCGGCGGAAATACGGCTCGCGCCAGCCGCCTGCGCCGCATTTCTGCCAATCTCGCCAATCGTCGCCGTCATCTCCTGCGCCGCCGCCGCAATCTGGTTTGTCCGGCTGGATTGCGTCTGCGCGTTGCCCAGCGTCTGCACCGCCTTCGCGCTGATCTCCTCAGACGAGTTCGTCAGCGTCTCAGCCCCCTGCGCCACCGCGCGCAGAACCGTCTGCATCGATTCCACGCACGTATTCAGCGCCGTACCCAGCCGACCAATCTCGTCCTCGCCCTTCACATCGGCATGTACCGAGAAGTCCTTCTCCGCCATCCGCTCCAGCAGCGCAATCCCCATCGCAATTCGCGGAGCAATCAGCGCCGTCAGCACCCGGCCGATCAGCGCGCACAGCACTGCAATGAACGCCGTCATCGCCACATTGATCCATGTCGCCCGCTGGCTCGCCCGCGTCACCTTGTCTGCGCTCTCCGTGCCGTACTTGATGTTCAGATCGAGATCCTTGCTCGCATCGTCCAGCGCACTGTGGAACTGCGCCTGCGTCGCATCGGCGGTCAGCACGTCCAGCCCATCGGCTGCATTATTGGCCGCCATCAGCGCCACGCCCTTGTTGCTCTTCTCCATGTACTTTGCCCAGTTCGCCGTAAATCTCTGGTACACCTCGCGCTCGCCCGCATACATGATCAGCGGCTCATACCGCTTCTGCGCCCCCTCAAGCTCCAGCAGGGCATCCTGCCGCTTCGCCGTATATGCCGCCGTGCAGGCCGCATTCTGGCACAGCAAAATGTCCAGGTCCTCCAGGCGAACCGTATCAATCGCGCCGCGCATCTTCGACAGCTCCACCACCGCCGGCAGCGCCGAGCTGCTCACATCGTGGCTGCTCACGGCAATCGAGTGAAACGTAAGGAACGTAAACACCCCCAGCGCCACGCACAGCCCGCACACCATGCCAAAGGCATACACAAACTTGGTAGAAACAGGCAGATTCTTCAGGTTCACCATAAACAGGAACTCCCTCCAACGAGCGACATCCCTGTTCATCGGCGCGTTCAATAACGGACTTGAGTCACACCGGCCCAATCTCCCGAATCCTTTCCCGTCATGACCGAAGAGAGCCGCAGGCTTCAGTTCGGGAAGAAACAAATGAGAAAGTCCGGACTTCGGTCCATGGCCAGAGACCTTTCGGCGCGGCTTCTGACGATAGCCCGATTTTTCGATACAAATCAGTCCGTAACGAGCGCATTGGAACGAGTGCGTTGGCGAGGATGCGCAACTCGACATCCGCCCCCACTTCCAATACACAAGATCATTGACCTGGGACGCTCATGGATTGAACCAACCAACCGCATCCTTGCGCGATGTCATCATCTCGTAACATCCCACCTGTACTGTGAGGTGGCATTTCTCAAGAGCCCGTCCCCCGCAAGCTGACCAAATCTCTCAGGTCTTACAAGGAGTCCCGGCATGAGTGCTTGTAGCAAGAGCATCCTTCACAGAACTGGATACATCGCCGCATTGGCCGTTGGATTGACAGCCTTACCGATTGCGATAGCGCAATCGACGGGATTGACCATCGCGGAAACGGGATCGACCCTGATCTATCCTCTGTTCAAGGGCTGGATCGACGCGTACTCCAAAGTCGATCCCGGCGTGCATATGACAGCCGGCGCCACCGGCTCCGGCGCGGGCATCGCTCAGGCCATCGCCAGGCAGGTACAGATCGGAACCTCCGACGCCTACATGTCCGACAACGAAGCGATGGCCAACCCTCACATACTCAATATCCCCATCGCGATCTCGGCCCAGACCGTGCAAGTGAATCTGCCGGAACTGCGCGGCCGCGGACTCAAGCTCAGCGGCCCCGTCCTGGGCGGCATCTATTCCGGAACCATCCGCACATGGGACGCGGCACCCATCGCCGAACTCAATCCCGGAGTCAGCCTTCCGCACCATGCCATCGTGCCTGTTCGCCGCGCTGAAGGCTCGGGCGATACCTTCATCTTCACGCAGTTCCTGAGTTTTTCCGGCCCGGATGCGCACGATTCATGGGAGCAGAAGATTGGCTATGGCACCACGGTCAATTGGCCATCGGTATCAGGCATGCTGACAGCAACCGGTAACCAGGGAATGGTGCAGACAATTGCTCGCACGCCCTATGCGATTGGCTACGTCGGCGGCAGCTTTCAGGATGATGCGGCCAAGGCCGGCCTCATCGCCGCAATGCTGCAGAATCAGGACGGACAATTTCTGCTTCCCACGCCCGCAACCATCACCGCAGCCGCTGCGGAACTCACGCCGCGCACGCCCGTCGATGAGCGCCTGACCCTGGTCTTCGCACCCGGCTCCAATTCGTATCCGCTCATCAATTACGAATACGCCATGGTCTCTGACCAGCAGCCGAACCAGCAGACCGCCCAAGCCGTCAGCAACTTCCTGCTCTGGTGCATCTCGCCGCAGGGCGGCAGCGCGGATAGCCTCCTGAAGCCAGTACACTTCATCGCGTTGCCGACTTCCATCCGCGCTCGCAGCGAATTGCAGATCGCCAAAATCCACTAGCTTGATCCAGCAGGTTGGTCCCGTAGTTTGATCCAGGAAACCGGAAGGAAATCGCTCATGCCAATTGACATCAATTCCGTAGCGAGCCAGCCCCGCACGGTGCAGCAGTACATTGACGAGTTGCCAGTCTGGCCCGATGGCACACATCTTCCCTCCACGCCCATGACCAGCATGCAGCGCCTCATCTGGATGCTGGCCGCGGCGGGCAAGTTCTTTGAAGGCTTCGTCGTCTTCATGACCGGTGTGGCTCTGCCGCTCATCGCGCGCCAGTTCGAAATCGGCCCCGCGCAGCGCGGCCTCGTAACGGCCGCAAGCCTCTGCGGCATCCTCGTAGGAGCCGTCGGCCTCGGCACCTTGTCAGACCAGTTCGGCCGCAAAGCAATGTTTATCGTGGAGATGATCATCTTCACAGCATTCCTTGGCGCAGCCGTCTTCTGCACCAGCTTTATCTCGCTGGTCATCTGCCTCTTCGGGCTCGGCCTCGCGCTCGGCTGTGACTACCCCACGGCGCACATGATCATCTCCGAGAGCATTCCCAGCACCAGCCGGGGCAAGCTCGTGCTCGGCGCATTCGCATTCCAGGCCGTCGGCGCGGTAGCCGGCGCAGCCGTTGGATACGCAGTGCTGACCATCGTCCCCAATCTCGATGCCTGGCGTTGGATGTTTGCCACAGCGGTTATACCCGCGGCCGTGGTCACCGTAGCCCGTTTCTGGATCACAGAGAGCGCCAACTGGCTGCATTCCAAAGGCAACACGGAGCGCGCCACCGTGGCTGCCCAGAAACTCCTGGTACGCACCCCGCAATATCCGCAGAATGTCGTCCTGATGCAAAAGGCGGCTCCGGGACACGGGCATGGCGGCGGATCGTTCTTCTCCTTGTTCCAGAAGCGCTACCGTCGCGCCACCATTCTCGCCTCCGTGCCCTGGTTCCTTCAGGATCTCGCCACCTACGGCATCGGCATCTTCGCGCCAACCATCCTCGCCACAGCCTTCGGGCATAAGGCGGAACATGTGCGCAGCATGAGCGATCTCATCGCCAATGCCACGGAGGGCGCCAAAGGCGACGCCATGATCACCCTTCTGCTGATCATCGGCATCATCTTTGCCGTCATGCTGGCAGACAAGGTGGGCCGCATCCGCCTGCAGATCATCGGCTTCATCGGCTGCGCCGTGGGTCTGCTCATCGCTTCGTTGTCCGTCGGCCTCACCGGCACTCTTTCGGTCGTGCTCATCTTCATCGGCTTCATGCTCTTCCAGTTCATGACCAACCTTGGCCCCAACGCGCAAACCTACCTGCTGGCCGGCGAAGTCTTTCCCACCGCCATCCGAGGCGCGGGCGCAGGCTTCGCCGCGGCCTTCGCAAAAATCGGCGCAGTCGCGACCGCATTCCTGTTTCCCATCCTGCTGGATGTGGTCGGAACACGGATGCTGCTCTACGGCCTCATCATCAGCTCATTGCTGGGCGCAGTGGTCACCTGGTTCTTCCGCATTGAAACAGCAGGCGTCAACCTCGACCAGATCGATGAGATCGCCGCAGCCACCCCGGAAAAATCGAAAGCAATTGCCTGAACCAGCCGGGGAGCAGCCATCAGCCGCTCCCCGATCTTTCGCTTCGTGTCACGGCGCGGCTGAACTTCAGCCGTGCCGTAGGGCAAGCAGGATGAATGCGGCTTCAGCCGCTGAGGAATGATTTTTGTAAGCCGCTACGGCAAATTTTCACTTTTTCCGCAGCCTGTTCAGCCCTCGGAATAAGCCCTCGCGCTGAGCTAAGGTTCCAGCACCAGCTCGCAGATGGCTCCGTAGCAGTTAAGCATGACCCTTGCCGCGAGCCGTGCATCCTCACCGGGGGGATAACGATCGCTCCACTTTGCCGCCTCGGCCTTCTCCTGCATCGGGTGCGGTACCATGCCGACCGGCAGGGCTGATACTACTCCGCCGGACGACAGCAGAACCCGGAATTCCGCTGTCCCTTTCAATCCGCCCGCCGCGCCGATCTTCCAGCTCCGCATCGCCTGCAAATCCGCGCGTCCATCAGGTGTCTGCGTCATTTTCGCAGCGGCTTTAGCCGCATCCAGCTTTGTCCGCAGCTCTTTCGCGCGCGGAGGGTCAATCTTGATCCGAACACCCATGCGGTCCGTCGTCGGCAGAGTAGCCAGTGCATCGGCATAGGCGGTCGCAGCATCCGCTAGTTTCTTCTCGGCCATCAGGACGTCGCCAAGATGCTCTCCGACCTCGGCGTTTTCGCGCATCGTCATTGCCGGCCGAATCCATGCCTCGGCGTCCGCGGCTTTATCTTCCTTGAACAATATCCAGCCCATGGTGTCCCAGCAGGCTGTTATTAGAAAACTCTTCTGGCGCAGTAATGCTTGCGCTTCGCCGCCAGTCCAGGTGCGCGACTCCGCCGCCAGTTGTGCAAGGACGGCACGTTCGGTCTGTTCAGCCAGCGGAAGATCGCGTCCCGCTACCGCGAGTTCGTAGCTGGCGTCATTGCGCCGCGTCAGGTCCGCGGAATCCTTTGCGATTGCCAGCATCAACGGCTCACCGGCGTCGATATCGCCGCCACGCATCTCGGCCTCGCCCAGGACCAGACGGAAACCTTCTTCTTTTCGCGCATCCTCGGTCAGCACACCCTCGGCTGCTTTAGCCTGTTTCAGCGCTCCCGCATTGTCTTGCTGGCTCAGCAGCATCTGCACAGCCTGGACGGATGGCGTGGGATTCGCTGGCGCGCGCTTCTGCCACCGTGTCAGCGTATCGAGAGCCGCGGCATTGTCACCGGTCATGCCTTGCAGACTGGACAGATTGCGATAGGCGAACTCAGCTTCGGGATGCAGGTCAATCTCTTTGGCGTAAAGCTGCATCGCCTCTTTTTGATTGCCACG
>NZ_JBEKYX010000007.1:0-67646 GCF_049510455.1 Occallatibacter sp.
GCCAGCGTGGAGGCGCAGTCGGCACCGGTCGAAAAATTCGTAAAGCGCGAGGTGCCTTCGGCAAACGCCGCAAGCATTCCGTAACGATGGCTGATGGACTTGTCGCCGGGCAGGCGCAGGCTGCCGAGAATGTTGCGCGCCGGACGGATGATGCGTTCTTCCACTGCTGTATGCACAAATGCTCCGGGTGCTGCGCGCACGGCGAACTGCGCCTGCGGCGCGCGGGGTCTACTTCAAGTTTACCAAGCACTGCGTGCGCGGCAGATTGCGCCTGCGATGCCCTGACGATAGAGATTTTGCAGCTTATGAGTTTCTCTTAAGCGCCCGTTTCAGCACTGTTTCAAGAGCTGACTTTTGCGTTTGATACTCGTCTGCGTCGATTGTGCCGGAGAGCTTTTCGCTTTCGAGTGTGAAGAGTTCTTCCTTGAGGGCGTTTAACAGTGCGGCATTCTTACCTGCGGCTGTCACAGGAATAAGAGGATTCACGGCTGCTCCTGCAACTGTGCCGCTGGCCGCCGGTGCGCCTACGGCTCCCGCAGGCTTGCGTAACAGAAATGCGGCTGCAATACCGAGCGCCAGCACTACTCCACCCAGGATCCACCATTTGTACTTGCTCAGCGGATCGGGCTGGTTGATAGGCTCGCCGATGCCTCCGCCGGGACCATTACTCTGCGCTGCCTGTGCGCCGCCTGCAGCGCCAGAGCCGCCTTGCTGGCCCTCGCGCGGAATCGAACCTTCGCCGCTTACCGTGAATTGAACCGTATTGCCCGGCACGGCGTTCTTCAGCAGGAAAATCTGAAACGAGGGATCGCGCTGCAGCGGCTGAAAGGCCAGCCCGTCTTTTGCCGTAAAAGTCATCGCCTTCGGCATCTGGATGACGAGGTTGTCCACGGGCATCATCAGCGTGGGCTTAAAGGTGTACGAGCCGGAGTAGGGAAGATGAAACTGGATCTGGAAGATGGTCATCTTATCCGATCCCTGATCCGGGTCAATAGGCACGGTAAACGTGTAGTGGCTCTTCTCCGGCAGCGCGTGCGGCATGGACATCGTTGGCATGCCGCTGGGGCGCGTGGATTCAGCCGCATCCATTACTGCGCCCTCCGGCAGCACGAACTCGAAGGGCTTATCGCCATACTGCGTCATCTGTGGCGAGCTGACGTTATGCACTACGAACTGCTCCGTGACCTGCAGCTGGCCGTTCGCAGTCTCAACGCCGAAGATCTGATCTTCAATTGAAACACCATCGACCTTTGCCTTTACGTCGTAGACCGTCACATCGCCTGATGCTCCGCCTACTGCGATAAAGAACGGCGCGCCCTGGTGTGTTACGCGTACAAGGTACGGTCCCGCTCCCGGCATGTTCAGCGAGTAATGGCCTTTGGCATCGCTGGTGGTTTTGGCCGCGGCGTTCATGCCGGCCTGCACATCAATCAACTCTACTGTGTCGCCTGCGGAAGGCTTGCCGGTGGTCTTGTTGTTGACTGTGCCGGAAGTGGCGGCGGCGTGCGCCAGCGAGGCCGAAAACAAAACGCTCAAAGCAAAAGCGCTGGTAGCAAATCGAGTCAAATGCATTCGTGTCGTAATCCTTCAATTCTTACTCGGGACCAAATCGGATCTCTGACCCCTGATCTCTGTCTTATGCCTGCTGCAGCCGCTCAATCTCGGCGAGCAGTTGTGCGGTCTCGGTTTCAAGAGACGCGCGCTGCGCTTCAAAGTCTTCTTCCGGATACTTTCCGGCGCGATATTCAAAGTTCAAATCGCGCAGGTTTTCGTAGAGCTGTTCCTTGCGTTCGAGCAGATAATCGAGCTGCGTCTTCTGCCTCTGAGCGGCAAAGGAGTTTTCCGGCCAGAAGGTGTAAACAAACGCGCCAATGAGCAACAGTAATCCGGCAATCAATCCGGTATTTGAGGTCATTGCTTAAAAACCTCCATCCGCGCCGGTCTCCCGGCGAATCTTTTCTCTTAGAGCCGATATTTCCGGCGAGTCGCTCTGTGCTGGAAGAGTTTGCGGCCGCGTTGCGGCCCAGTGCCGCGCTACGAGAAGCACTCCAAAGAGTGCCGCAAGAAATACCGCTGCCGGCGCAATCCACGCCACCAGATCGAAGCCCTTTGTCGTCGGTGCAGCCAGCACAGTTGTGCCATACTCTGCCGTAAAGGCATCCAGAACCTGTTGGTCCGTTTGCCCGTTTTTGATGGAGGCCATCAACTCATTCGTCATCGGACCTGAATCGGGGCAGCCTACGTGGTTGCACTCGCCCAGCAACTCCGTGCAGCCGCACGGGCACGTCATGCGATGACTCAGCCTGTCAAACCGATCCTTGCCTGAGGTTGCGCCCAGCGTGAAGCAGATTGCAATGGCGAGGAAAAGAGCCTGTACGAACTGAATCGCTTTCCCACCCCTGGCGCAAAAACAAAGACGTGCCAGGAATGGGGCACCCAACTTGATCGTTCGGGTTCGGCGCATCAATCGCCCCCCTTGAGCGCGGACTGGCCCGCCGCGGCTTGAACCGTTGCGCTCGCCGGAATCTTCAGTGCTGCTGTTGAGGGAGTGATCGAAGGCACGAGCGCAACAATCGAGCCAATCACGATCACGATCCATCCAAACCAGATCCATCCAACGAGTGGATTCAGGATAGCTTTGATGATCGGCTGGCCTGTGTCCTGATTGATGCCCTCGTAGACCACGTACAGATCCCACTCCGGCACGGAGTGAATTGCCACCATCGTCTGCGGCTGCTGGCTTGCCAGGTACACGCGCTTCTCAGGCGTCATCTGCAGATTCGTAAATCCGCTGGTGGTGAGCACCTTCACCGGCTTGCCGTTTGAAGTCACATCGAGCAACGCAAACTCCGAGTTGTAGTTTGAGTTCGAATCCTGCGAGAAGCCAAGGCACTCAAGGTCGTATGGACCGATGTGCATCTTTGAGTGCAGGCCCATCTCCTGCTCCACGTTCCGGTTAAATGCCGTGCCGGCAAACCCGATGATCGCAATCACCAGGCCGATGTGAATCAGATAGCCGCCGTAGCGACGCGTGTTGCGACGCGTGAGCAGCACCAGTGAGGCAAAGAGGTTCTTGCCGGTCTGCTTTGCGATGACGCCTGCGCCGCGCAGAAACTCGCTGACAATGGCGGTGAGAACCGCTGCCGCGAGCGCAAAAGCAATGAGCGCGTAAAAAGTGCCGGTCTGGAACTCGCCATCCTTCCACGGCCTCACGCCTGCAACGAGCGCCACAATCACCATGCCCCAGAGAGCAATGACCGGAATGACAAAGTTGCGGCGAATGGCCTTGAGCGAAGCCGAGCGCCACGGCAGCAGCGGTCCAACGCCTGTGAGAAACAGCAGGAAGAGACCAATGGGAATGGCGACGGCGTTGTAGTACGGCGCGCCGATGGTGACCTTATGATCCTGCACGTACTCGCTCAGGATGGGAAAGAAGGTTCCCAGCAGAATCACGAAGCAGGCCAGAAGCAGCACAAGATTGTTGAAGAGGAAGCTCGACTCGCGGCTGACCAGCGACTCGATCTGGTGATCGCTCTTGAGGTGGTCCTTCTGCAGAATGAATGTGAAGAGGCAGACCAGCAGTATCTGGCCCAGGAAGATATAAAACCACGTGCCGATGGAGGACTGCGCAAAGGCGTGTACCGAGCTGACCAGCCCGGCGCGTGTAAGCAGCGTCCCGACGATGGTAAGCATGAAGGTGATGAAGATCAGCCATACATTCCAGCTCTTCATCATGCCGCGCTTCTCCTGCATCATCACGGAGTGCAGAAAGGCTGTTGCCGCAAGCCACGGCATAAAGCTTGCGTTTTCTACCGGGTCCCAACCCCAGTAGCCGCCCCAGCCCAGCACCGCATAAGCCCAGTGCATGCCGAGAAAGATGCCGCAGGTCAGGAAGGTCCAGGTCACCATCGTCCATACGCGGGTGATGCGGATCCATTTTTCGCCCGGATAGCGCATCATGAGCGCGCCTAACGCAAAGGCGAATGGCACCGAGAAGCCCACGTAGCCCAGGTACAGCATGGGCGGATGGATGACCATCTCCGGATATTGCAGCAGGGGATTGAGGCCGTTGCCATCGTCAGGCAGCGGAGTTATGCCCGGCACATAGCCCGGCAGCAGCGAGAACGGCGGCGCGGCAAAGTTCAACAGCGAGAGAAAGAAGACCTGAATTCCGGCCAGAATGGTTCCCGCGTATGCATACAGCTTGACGTCGTTCTTGTGCGTGAGCCGCAGAACGAATCCATAACCGGCCAGCAGCCACGCCCACAGGAGCAGCGAACCCTCCTGGCCACTCCACATCGCCGAAAATTTGTACGCGGCAGGCAAGGCGCGATTGGAGTGCTCAAGGACGTATGCGATGGAAAAGTCGTTGGTAAAAACGCTCCATATCAGCGCAAAGGCCGCGCAGGTGACCGCCACGAAGCTGGCAATGCCCGCGCGCCGCGCCGTATCCGCCAGCCGCTCCGGCGAGATGCGTGCCTGTCCGCCGGTGGCTATCAGCCGCAACGCAAAGGTGCCGGCCAGCAGGTTGTACGCCGCCAAAGCCAGGGCGGCAATTAAGGCAAAACTGCCAAAGGTTGCCATTGGTACCTCAATCACTATTTTCGCAGACCCACGCGACGCGGCATTGTGAGGGGAAGCACAGCCGGCATGGTCATTCTATGGACGCGAAGAAGAGGATGCCTCGCTCAATGGATGGAGAAAAAGATCGATAGATAGGAAGAGTGAAAGAGTCTTCAGGCGATGCGCAAAACTTCAGGCTGCATGATCTCGCTGGCGGCGCGTAACATGACATTCATGGAAGCGGAAGCAGGCAAAAAGTGCGCATTGGCGGATGCGTATTGCTCCTTACACCCGTCATTGGTGCAGAGCACCAGCACCGGAACCCGCGGCGCGCGGCTGGCCAGCTCGTCCACGAACATCTGTCCAGAAAGCCCTGGCATATGCAGGGACACCACTACCAGTGCCAGATCGCGGGCAAATGCAGGCTGATCGACCAGAATGAAGGCTTCTGCGGCACCGGCGGCACGGACAACGCGCTGATACACAGATTCAAAAGCCTCTTTTTGAGCGTATGCCTGGAGTGGATCGTCATTCACTAGCAGGATTGCCGGTGCGGGTGGTGCAAAGGCCCATGACTTAGCGACTGCGCTCAAAATCTATAACTCTCCACCCAATCCGATGCGGAGTTTGTGAGAGCAGTTGCCTCGGATAGCCAACAAAATAAATCGCTTTAGTCGTACGGGTCAAGCAAATTCAATTGTTTGACATATTTAGAAGATCAACGTCGCTATTCATATTAAAACGCAATAAAACGAAATAAAAAGTAAGGTCCGAAATGGCCTTGCGCCGAAGACAACGCGCTAATTCCTTCTTTAAATTGAGTTTCGCTCAGCCGAAGAGAAATTCCTTTTCGCGCAGCTCTTTGATCGTATCGCGCAGTTTTGCAGCTCGCTCAAACTCGAACCTCTTCGCCGCTTCGCGCATTTCCATCTCGAGCCCGGTGATATACGAATCCACCTCACCCTGCGAGGCAAATTCCGGCATTCCGGCGGTCTCTTCGACGAGCACGTCGCCGTACTCCGACTTGAGAATCATCGCTAGGCCCATGTCAATCGAGCTGATCACCGATTGAGGCGTAATGCCGTGCTCCTCGTTGTACGCGCGCTGGATCACCCGCCGCCGATCGGTTTCGTCGATAGCCCGGCGCATCGAGTCCGTCATCTTGTCGGCGTACAGAAGCGCCCGGCCTTGCAAATGCCGCGCTGCGCGGCCAATTGTCTGAATCAGCGATCCGGCCGAACGAAGGAAGCCTTCTTTATCCGCGTCCAGAATTGCTACCAGCGAAACCTCCGGCAGATCCAGCCCCTCACGCAGCAGGTTAATGCCGATCAGCACGTCGTACTCGCCCTTGCGTAGACTGGCCAGCAGCTTTACGCGCTCCAGCGTCTCAATCTCCGAGTGCATATACCGGCAGCGCACGCCCACCTCGGTGTAATAGCCTGCCAGGTCTTCCGACATGCGCTTGGTCAGTGTTGTGACCAGCACGCGCTCGTTGCGCTTGGCGCGGTCGCGTATCTCTGCCAGCAGATCGTCAATCTGCCCCTTCACCGGCCGAATCTCGATCTCGGGATCGACCAGTCCCGTGGGACGGATGACCTGCTCAACCACAACGCCCGAGGCGCGCGTGAGTTCATAAGGTCCGGGCGTGGCAGAGACATAAATCGTCTGGTGAATCCGGTTCTCGAACTCGTCAAACTTCAGCGGGCGGTTGTCTATCGCGCTTGGTAGACGGAAGCCATAATCGACCAGGTTCTGCTTGCGGCTGCGGTCCCCGTGCCACATTCCATGTACCTGCGGAATCGTGGCGTGGCTCTCGTCCACAAAGAGGATGAAGTCGCGTGGAAAGTAATCGAGCAGCGTGGGCGGAGCTTCGCCCGGCAGCCGCCCGGAGAAGTGACGCGAGTAATTCTCGATGCCGTGGCAGTAACCCATCGACTTGATCATTTCGAGATCGAAGCGCGTCCGCTGATTGACGCGCTGGGCTTCGACCATGCGTCCCTGCGCTTCAAGCTGCGGCACCCACTCGTTCAGCTCGTTCAGAATCGAGTCAATCGCCTGCATCTTCCGCTCGGGCTGCACCACGTAATGGCTCTTCGGGTAAATCGGCAATCGCGAATACTTCTGCTTCACCGTGCCAAAGAGCGGGTCGATCTGCGAGAGCGACTCGATTTCATCGCCGAAGAGCTCGATGCGGAATGCGCTCTCGTCATAAGTTGGGTAGACCTCGATCACATCGCCGCGCACGCGGAATGTGCCGCGGCGAAAGTCCACATCGTTGCGCTCGTAGAGAATCTCCACGAGCCGCCGCGTAATGTCCTTGCGGCTGATCCGCTGACCTTTTTCGAGCAGCAAAAGCATGCCGTAGTAAGCCTCCGGCGAGCCAAGGCCGTAGATGCAGCTCACCGAACTGACGATGATCGCGTCCCGCCGCTCAAAGAGCGAGCGAGTGGCCGAGAGCCGGAGCTTGTCCAGCTCCTCATTGACCGTCGATTCCTTCTCGATGTACAGGTCGCCGGCGGGAATGTACGCCTCCGGCTGGTAGTAGTCGTAGTAGCTGACGAAGTACTCGACCGCGTTGCCGGGAAAGAACTGCTTGAACTCGTGATAAAGCTGCGCTGCGAGTGTCTTGTTATGCGCCAGAATCAGCGCCGGGCGGTTCGATTGCTCAATCACCTTGGCCATGGTGAAGGTCTTGCCGGACCCCGTCACACCAAGCAGCACCTGGTGCCGCTCTCCACCGGCCAGCCCGCTGACCAACTCTTCGATGGCTCGCGGCTGGTCTCCGCGCGGCTTGTATTGTGTGACGAGCTGAAAGTCCATATCGGGAATTAGTATATCAAGAAGGCGAAAATATAGCGAAAATGCTTAGCTTAGAATAGTAGCGCGGTTTGAAATCAATAGCTTTATGGCAATAGAAGGCCAGTTCGAAATTGAATGAATGCCATTAATTCGCCGACGGTTGTTCCACATGATCGATGACCAGCACTTCTACTGGCCCCTTTGCTGGCACAAGCTCAAGACCAATCTGCTCCTTGAGTGCCGTGAATAATGATGGTGGGCCATCTGCAGCCTGTCCGGCGGCGTCATCCGGTGTCCATTTGAGATCTATATCGAATCGCCCATCGAGACCAGTCTTGTCCACAATCACACGGCCCGCGTCCGATGCCAGCTCCTGTGCTATTCCGGCTACGGTCATTCCCTGCGCATTCAGACGGCCCAGACCGTGATTTACCATCGAACCCTGAGCCTTGGACGCTGACAGCTTCGACCCACCCTTGCTCACCACAAGCTCGTAAACAGGCAGTACACGCGTCTCGCGATGCACCGCTAGCTTAAACCGGTCCGCCAGAAGTGACTGGATCATTTCATGTTTAATCTGTTTTGCCTGGTCCCAATCCAGCTTGCTTAACCGTTCGGTCACCGCATCGTCCGATTTCGCGTCAATGTCGAAGTGTTCCGTCTTCATCCAGGAAGGCACGTTCATGATGCGACTGTCCGGGATCATGAAGGCGTACTGCGCGATTGCCAGCAAGGATACGTTCCTGGTGGTGAAACTCCCGCCTTTATCTGAGCTGACGATATGTGAGCGCTCATGCGGCGCGGGATCGTGCAGACTGATTGCTGCAACATCGAAGGCCGATTGAGACTCTTTAGCCTGCGCACTTGCGAGCATTGTGCAAGCTACCAGCAGCGCAAATGAGGAGAGTAAAGTCTTCATGGGTGACATACGGATAGACGCTGTTGGCATTTTATTTGCTCAACGAAATGGTCTCCGAGAAGGCTCGTTTTGATCTACCACCCAATTTTGTGCGGAGGTCAGCTTGTCGCGGTTATGCTCTCGGACCCATTGCCTGGCTTGCCATCCACTGCCTGCGGTAACGACGCTCGCGTACTTCTCGCACAATTACGTAAATCACCAGGCCGATTAATAGCGTTGGTATGCCGAAGAGCCAGAAGGGGAAATATACGCGGTTGCCGTCAATGGACGCCGAATCTGCCGCGTAAAACGAGCCGAACATCGTAACTGCATTCTGACCCACATGGGCTCCGTTATCCACGTGCACGGAACCGAACATCGTAACGAGATTCTGGTCGACGCTGCTGCCGGGGAGCACGTTCATGTTGCTGAAGAAGCTCACCACATTCTGATCCACCGTGGTGCGCACGTTCACATGGCTGAAAAAGGCCACGATATTACCGTTCACCGGTCCCTCGGCATCCACGCTGCAAAAAAAGCAAACCGCATTGTTGGCGGTATCGTTTGGCCCTATGTGGATGTTGCTGAAGAACTGCACCCGGTCGTTCTGAGCACGAGCAGGAGCGGCCACAAACAGTAACGCCGCGGCGCAGAGGGTAAGAGTAAGCAGGCGAGCGCGCATAGACATCCCCTTTGCCGGAGTATACGCGCACCTGAAACAAAAAGTTCCCGGCCAAGGTATTGACTCAGCCGGGAACCTGTCTTTTCGTCTCTCGTCCTGTGTCACTCGTCCCTAGAACTCAAACCGCATTGCCAACTGAAGCCGCCGGGGCGCGCTCACTGCTGTCGTTTCGCCAAAGGTCGGCGAGGTCTGGACAGAGTCCACTCCTGACACGCTCGGATGGTTCAGGATGTTGAAACTTGAAGCCGAAAAGCCCACGTGCGGCGCCTCGTCGTCCTTGTTCTCCGTAATGGCCCAATCGTGACCCCAGCGCAGGTCCAAATCGACATACGGCGGCAGGCTTTCGCTATAGGGCGCCACGCCTTCAGGCCGTGCGTTGAAGAGATCGTCGCCATAAGGGTCTGTGCCGGTGGTCACCGTCCACGGCCTGCCGGAGTTGGCAAAGATCCCGCCGGAGAGATTCATGACACTCTTCGGATTGAAGACTCCATAGAAGCCGATCCGGTTCCTGCGGTCCCAGTTTGCCGGGCCCCACTCGTCATTGGGCGCGTACTGGTTTTGCGGAAACCACCCGATGCCGCCCGTATCCGACCCATAGTGCGACCACGTGTACCGCCCCCACCCGGAGAACCACTTGTTATAGCGGCCCTGGTAAGCGATATCCATTGCGTCGCCTTCATAGAAGCCTTGCGTCTGCATCTGGCGGATGCGGAGGTAATTCGGATCGGGCCGGACTGTGTAGCCTGACTCAGGCGTCGGCGCGTTGATGTCCACCGAGCGGAAGGCTCCGATATCGCGCATCGCGTATGCGCTTACTGATAACGTTCCCTTTTCGCCCATCCCGCGCTCAATTGAAAGCCCATACTGCATCTGATATGGAAGGCGCGCATTCGGCGCCAGCTCCACGCGATTCACAGGCAGCGCCGTCACGTCGTAGCAGTTTGAAATCGGATAGCAGCCGCTCTCCGGCTGATCTGCCGGATTGAGCGAGAGACTTACCGTGCGCCGCCGCGGTTGCAGGCCGCCATAGCGCGTCAGATCCAGCATCGGACCGCCACCAAAGCGGTCATAGTAGAGTCCGCCGCCGCCACGCACTACCATCTTTGATTTCTGATCCAGCACGTATGCAAACGAGAGGCGAGGAGAGAATCCGAGCCGCTTCTGCGCCAGGAAATTCAACCAGTCATAGCGTAGTCCCGGAGTGATCGCGAAGCGCGTGGTCAGCTTGATCTGGTCCTGAATAAACACGCCGGCTTCCTGCTGGTGGTAGACGAAGTGGGTTTCTCCATAGCCCTGCGAGAAGCCCGAAGGAAGATTGTTCTCGTAGTTCTGTAGCGCCGTCTGCAGCACCGTAACGCCATCGGCGGCCAGCGTCGGCCCAAAGCTGTAGCTGCTCAACGCATTTGTGTCGTCGTCGGCAGCCAGCCGCGCAAAGTTCGGTATCCCCCCGCCCATCTTCACAAAATGCCTCCCGTGCGTCCAGGAAACCATGTCATAGAAGCGCAGGTTGTACCCAGTGTACTGAGCGTTGTTCTGGCCCGAGCCGCCGGTGAAGTATCCGTTTACATTGATCTTCGGCGCATCCACCACATTCGTATTGATGGTGCTCCAGCGCTCGCCCACCAGGGATATCTGGTTAACCAGTACCGCGGAAAGCGCTGAATCGGCGTGCAGTGTAATACCGTCCCAGTTGCTCAGGCCATTCCAGCCAGCTTCTGCCAGCGTCTGCCCGCCGATGCCCTGGTTTGACGAGTGGGATTGCCAGTGGCCATATTGCGCGTAGGCGGAGTGCATGTCGCCGAACTTGTGCGCGCCGCGGATGCTGAAGGATGTCTCGCCGGAAGGCGTGGGCACATTCTGCAGCAGGACGCCGGAGGGATTTTCGGGCGTGGGCAGCACGTCCGCATCCACCACCGCGTTTGTGTCTTCTAAGTCGTGATTGAACGAAGCCAGAAAGCTTGAGTTATGCGCAAAGATGATAGGCCCGGTAACGTGGCCCTCATACACTTGACGCTCTTCAAACGGCTTGGAAGGCGCAAGCTCATTCTGGGCGTTCAAACCGGAATTGCGGTAGATGAAGTTGAACTCGCCGTGATAATGCTCCTGAGCGGACTTGGTGATGATCTCCATCTGTCCGCGGCCAGGGTAGTAGTACTGCGCCGAGTAGGGGTCCTGGTTGATGCGCACCTCCTGCACCGCGGAGGCGGAAACCGGAGAACGCGAGCCTTCCACGCCGTCGACGATCAGCCCCGCTCCGCCGGTCGCCGTTGCGCTGTCATCCATAAAGGCGCTCATCGCGGTCGCGTAGTCGTTGTCAAAGATCGGCAGTTGCTTCAGGTCGCTCGACGTGATCACCTGCGTATCGCGATTGCTGTCGCCGGCGGTCAGGTCCTCATTGCCGTCTGCGCTCACATGCACGTTCGTGGCAAGCGCCGCAATTGGCAGCACAACCTTCAGCGGGACGGGAAACATATTTCCCTGCATGACAGAGGAGCTGGTGGCCTTCACCGCGACGGTTGGAACGACAGCCACCACCGGCATCCGCGTCGTCTCAAAGCCCGGCTCAGAGATCACCAGCGTATAACTGCCGGCCTTGGGCGGCTGCATCTGGAAAGAGCCGTCGGCGCTGGAATGGATTGTGCCGGCCACAGCGCCTGTGGCGTCAATCAGGTCAATCTCCGCGCCGGGAACGATTGCCCCTGTAGGATCGGCGACCACGCCGGCAATTGGCACAGGAGCGGGCACGGCAGGCACATTGGTGGGAGTATTGGGAGCCGCGGCGACAAGCGACGGCGCGGCGAGGCACAGAAATAGCGAGAGAGAGCGAATCATCTCAACTCCAAGGCAATATTGTCGGCATCCCGTTTGCGCGGAGATACAAAATCCCGTACACGCGTTTGCGTGCAGTCTGCTGCTTGACTTTGGCCTACCGGATTCAAACTGTAGTGACAGTTCTCGCATCTTCGTGCGAGGAACCTGAGCTTGCAAATGCCTGTGATTTGTTTTGAACTGCTGTCATTCGTAGACGGATATGGCCCGTAAACGGTTTCAGGCTTTCTTTGGCTTACGCTGTAAATCTATTTTCGCAGGCTCCAGGGCCTCCGTCCAGCCATTTGCGTGGTCCACCAGAATATCCGGCATCTCCTCATGCAGATTCTGCGGTCCAAAGCCGAACTGGCAGCCCAGGCTCCAGGCGCCGGCATTTCGCGCGGTCTGCACGTCCACCTTGCTGTCGCCGATCATCAGCGTCTCATCGGCACGCACTCCGGTTTCGGCAATGATTGCGTTCAGTCCCATCGGGTCCGGCTTCTTCAGCGGAAAACTGTCTCCGCCGTAAATTACCCGGAAGAACTGCGCCATCCCCAGCCCTTCGCAGATCCTTTGCGCCGGCCGCACGGGCTTGTTGGTCAGCACAGCCATCTCGAACCGCCCGCTCAGCGCTTTCAGCGCCTCCACTACGCCTTCATAGGCATAGGTGAAATCCAGGTTGTGCGAGCGATAGTGCTCCAGAAAGTAGCTATACGCCGTGGCCAGCTCCTCGTCATGAACTTCATCCGGCGCAATGTTGTTCTCGGCTGCCAGTGCCTGCCGCACCAGCATTGCCGCGCCGTTGCCCACATAAGTCGCGATCAACTCATCCGGCAGCGCGGGCCGTCCCTGATGTTCGAGCGCGGCGTTCACGCTGTTCGCCAGGTCGCGTGCCGAGTCAATCAGCGTTCCATCCAGGTCGAAGACCAGCAGCTTCAGGTGCTCGGTAGGCACGGCATTCAAAATGCGCAGCATAAGATTCAGTGTAATCTTGGGAGTTGCTGCTGCTAAAAGCATGGACGCCGGCTCATGTATTTGTCATATTCTGGGGGATTTTGCTCATGCGCTATCGTCGTGATTCCGTTTTTCTCGCTCTCATTCTCTCCTGCTGCATGGGAGCCGCTGCGCAGGCCGTTGCTCCACTGGCTCCCAGTGAGAGCATTCAGAATCTCAACAACGTCAAAGCTCAGCTCCGCGCCTATCACGACTGCACCCGTCCCACGGTCTGCTATCAGCACGATCTCGACGTGCAGGCAGACCGCGCCATCGCATTTCTTCATCGCCGCGTCCTGCACCCTTCAACGGAGGAGAAGCTCGCGCTCATCCTCGACATTGACGAGACCACGCTCTCAAACTACGACGAGATGGCCGGCGCGGATTTCGCCTACGACTCCGCCCGCTTCAATGCCTGGGTGGATTCCGCTCAAGCTCCCGCAATCGCCGGCACCCTCCGCCTCTACAAGGAAGCCCAGCGCCTTGGCGTCGCTGTCTTCTTCCTCACTGGACGCACGGAAAGCCAGCGCGCCGTCACCGAGCAGAATCTTCGCAACGTCGGCTTTGACAACTGGCAGCAGCTCATTTTGCGCCAGACCGATGAGGAATCCACCAGCGCTCTCGACTACAAATCCGCCGCCCGCGGGCGCATCGCCGCCTCCGGCTACAAAATCATTCTCAACGTCGGCGATCAGTGGAGCGATCTTCGCGGCAAGCCCCTCGCCGAGTACTCCGTTAAGTATCCCGATCCCTTCTATTTCCTTAAGTGAGCGTTTGGTACTGGCTCAGTTTGAATCGTTTTGTAACAGGGCACGACTCAAGTCGTGCCCTGCCTGATGAAAAACTCCATCTTCGTTTTTCCGGAGGGAGCGTGAGGCTTCAGCCTCACGAATAAGGCCAATGTATTCAAGAGGGGCTTTAGCCCCGGGCCCTTCCTTAAAACCGCCAGACCGGCTTTGTCAGCAATCAGGGCACGAGTTTACTCGTGCCGTAACTATCGCAAAGACGTGTCCGGGCTTTAGCCCCTGCGGGATGTTTGTTCACCAAACCTGCCTTTTTCCGCAACCTGTTGAGTAGTGCCGAAAATCCGGCTGATAAAATCCTTGGGCTTTAAGCCATTACCGAGCGTTTTGCCCCGTTCAAGCGTATTTTTATCTATATTCGACACGCAACTTTTTGGGTTATCCGCTGTCGGTAAGAAGTGGGGGAAACGGGCAATGAAAAGGCACATGACTACATGGGCAGCGGCACTGGCGCTGTCAGCGGGGCTATCCGCGCTGGCGGTGGCGCAGGATGCCGGAAACGGTGCAATCCCGAATTCGGGCCAGGATCCAGCCCAGAATCCCGCGTCAAATCAAGGCCAGAATCGAGCCGTTCGCCTCAGCACCATCGAGGGCCAGGTCAGAATCCTGCAATCCGGCCAGTCCATCACCGATCAGGCCGTGGCCAACACGCCGCTCTTTGACGGCTTTGGCGTCCAGACCGGCGATGACGGCCGCGCCGAACTTCAATTTTCGGATGGCACCGTTGGCCGCATCCCGCCCGATAGCTCCGTAAGCCTGGAAGGCATGCAACAGGGCGCCGGCGATTTTCTTCTCGATCATGGAATGGGTTACTTTGAGCTGCGCGGCGGAGAGAGCGTGCGCTTTGCCGGCTACACAGCCGCCTCCACCGGCGCTGCCGTTATCCGCGTCAAGCTCGACGAGGCTCCCGGAGAGGTTGCTGTCTTTGATGGAACTATCCATCTGGAGGGTCCTGACGGAATTACCGCGGACCTTCACGGTGGCGAAAGCGTAAGGCTCGCGCCTCAAGACAGCATGCTTCGTGTGGCTGAAATCGTTGAGCCCGATTCCTGGGATGCGTGGAACTCTGACCGCGACCAGGCGCTGACTGCTGCCGCCGGCAGCGCCACGCCCGCTACCAGGAGCATGGATGACGCAACCAATCCAGCCTGGGGCGATCTGAACCAGAACGGGAACTGGTATGACGTGCCGGGCGAGGGTTATGTCTGGTCTCCCTACGACGCCTCCAACGGCTCATGGGACCCCTACGGCAGCGGCTACTGGATGAATAGTCCGGGCTACGGCTACACCTGGGTCTCCGGCTACTCCTGGGGCTATCTGCCCTACCAGTGCGGCCTCTGGAACTGGTATTCCGGCTTTGGCTGGGGCTGGGCCCCGGGAGGCTGCACGCCCTGGTGGGGCGGCAGCGCCTGGGGATTCAACGTTGGCCGCGGTCCCTTCGGATGGCATCCACCGGGTCGCCCCTTGCCTCCGCGCCTGCGCGGTCCGGTGCGTCCGGGCGGCTTAATCCACGCAATGGGCGCTCAGCCTGTCATTGCGGTAAACCGCACTGGTCAGCCGATTGAGACTGGCCTGCCCCTGCGCGATCGCAGAACGCCGGTCACAATCGCTGGAGCTACGGTTGTGCCGATGCGGCCCGTCTCCCACCGGCCTGTCTATAATCACCAGCTTGCGAACACGCCGGTGCAGTTCAACGGCTCAGGCGGCGCGAATGCAGGCGCTGGGAATCGTCCCGGCTACAACCCGGCTACCGGCCAGTACTCGGGCCAAACCAGGCCCGGTTACACGGCTCCGCCTCCCAGCTCCAGTGCATCTCACCCGCACCCCGCGCCCAGCGCTCCCATGTCTTCTCCTGCGCCGCGTGCGGCTCCGCCTCCACCAGCTCCGCGTCCAGCTTCTCCCAAGTAGCGGGATAAAAGCCGGATGGCTTGAAGAGGCCGCCTCGCTTTACAGCGCGGCGGCCTTTTTGTTTTCAAGGTGTGCGTGCAGCGCGGCCAGCTTATCGAGTTCTAACGACTCCGCCCTCGCCTGCGGCGAAATCCCCGTCTCCGCCAAAGCCGCCTGAACCGCGGCTGCCTCCAATCCCGCGGCCCGCAGATTATTCGCGAGCGTCTTTCGCTTCTGCGCGAAGATCTGCTTTGCAAACTGGATGAAGCTCATTTCATTCACGCCCAGTTCTGCGAAGCGCGGCGCAAATCGCCATCGAAAGACAGTGGAATGCACCTCCGGCGGCGGAGAAAACGCGCCTGGCGGCAGCGTAAACAGCCGCTCAACCGGCCCATACATCTGCACCGTCACGGAGAGCAGCCCGTAATCGCGCGAACCCGGTTCAGCTACCACGCGATCCGCCACTTCGCGCTGCACCATCAGTACTGCGCGATCGAGCGACGCATGATTCTTGGCCAAACGGAGCAGAATTGGAGAGGTGATGTAATACGGCAGATTTCCCACAACCGGAAGCTTGTGTCCGGCCTGTGCCGCGGCATCCGCAAAGTTGAATTGCAGAACATCCTGCTCGATGACGGTGAGCTTCTCCGAAGGCAAATAGGCACGGAGCGCAATCGCCAGCTCGTGATCCACCTCAATCGCCGTCACGTGGCATGCGCGTTCGGTCAGCGCTCGTGTAATCGCCCCCTCGCCCGGTCCAATCTCGATCACATTCTGTCTCGAAACGTCGCCGAGCGCGGCTCCGATCCGCGCAATCGCCGACTGGTCGCGCAAAAAATTCTGTCCGAGCCTGGATTTTGCTGGCATAAAGAGTCAAAAGATCATGGTATCGGAGCGCCCGCCCATGGCTCAGCCTGAAAGTATGCGAAAATCGGACCTAACGTGAACGCAATAGAACGGGAGGGAAGCTATGCCGCCTGAGATCGAACGTACTCGACGCCTTACCGGCGGGGTTCTGCTCTCTCTCGTCTGCCACGGAGCCCTCTTCGGCAGCCTGCTCCTTGTGGGAATCGCCACCGGCTCACGGTTCCTCCGTCCCGCCAACGTGACCACTTCCTTCATCTCCGTCAGTCAGGTTGAAATCGCGGGCGCATCGCACGCCATTAAGCTCACGCTGCCGCCCGATCCCGCAGCTGCTCACACTAAGACTCCGGACCACAACGCCGATCCCACCAAAAAGACCATCCTGCCCGCCCCGAAAGATCCGCCAAAGAAAAACGGCGGCGGCTCGCCTCCCAACCCACAAAACAGCAAAGGCTCAGGCCAGACCAAGGCAGGCAACGGCGCGGATGATGAAGACGCCACACCGGCCTTCCCGGTCTTCTCGCCCAAGCCGCCCGTTACAGATCGCGGGCTTCTGCCGGGTTCTGAGAAAAAGATCGTTGTGGATGTCAATGTCGATGCGGCAGGTGGCGTAGTCAGCGAAACCCTCGTGACGGGCCTCGGCAACAAGCTCGATCAGATTGTTCTTGAAACCGTAAAGAGCTGGCGCTTCCATCCTGCGACCGTCAACGGAAAACCCGTTGCCACGCAGGCCGAACTGGTCTTCCCGTTCAATCCGCAATACCCCATCGGGGATTCTTAGCCCCCATTCACCAGCGCCGCAAAATGAAACTCCTGCCGCGTCTCAAATCCCAGCGCCTCATATAGCCGAATCGCCGGATTCGTGCTGTACGCGTGCAGAAGCGTAGTCTTTCCATCGCGCTCAATCTCGTCAATCACAATCTGCATCAGCCGCCGTGCATATCCCTTGCCCCGCGCCGCAGGATGCGTACACACGCCGCTGACCTCGACCAGTCCCGGCAAGTGCATCCGCTTGCCCGCCATCGCCACCAGCTCCAGGCCATGAAAGATCCCGTAGAAATTTCCCAGCTCCAGCGTCCGCAGCCGGAACGGTCCCGGCTCTGTCAGATCGGCAAGCGCTACCATCGCAGGCGCATCCTCCGCTGTCAGCTTGCGCGGTATCAACTCGCCCGCATCCGCTTCAACACCGCGAGTCTTGCGCACCATCTGCACAATAGGTCCGCTCCGCACCACATGCAAGCCGCCTGCGGGCACAATCGGCTCCACGGAAAACAGCACCACCACGCCGTCTTCAGCCAGCTCGCTCAGCGCCTCATAGCTCTCTTCTGTCTGCGCGGGAATGCCGCTCAGCGGTCCAATCTCTGTTGGATAACGCCGCGCACGCTCATCGCCCAGCGCGAGTTTCACGTGTTCCGTGCTCAGCGCGTTCCAGATGGGGTTGTCCAATAGAGCGGTGTCGAGCAGCATCCTTCCCGCATCCAACGAGAGTGAAGAATCGGTAATTTCCTCGGATTGGGCGTGGTTCGGCATCGTATCCGCTTTCGTGTGCTCTAGACTGACTTATTGGGTGGAGAAAGAGCCTTCATGCGTATTGTATTTGCTGCCTCGGAGTGTGTTCCTTTCGCAAAAACCGGCGGTCTCGCCGATGTGGTCGGCGCACTGCCGCCGGAGCTCGTCAAGCTCGGCCATGAAGTCACTGTCTATCTGCCGCTCTATGCCGTCGTCCGCCCGCATCTTGCAGACCGGTGGAAGTACGTTATCCGCTCCATCACCATCCCTTATGAGTCCTACAACCGCTTTGCCGGCATCGTGGACGGCGGCAAACGCAATGGCGTGCAGTATTATTTTGTCGATTGCCCTGAACTCTTCGACCGCCAGGGCCTTTACGGCACACCAACCGGCGACTATCCCAACAACTGGGAACGCTTTGGCCTCTTCTGCCGCGCTGTCCTTGAAGCCTCGAAAATCCTTGGCGTTCCGCAGATCTTTCACGTTCATGACTGGCAGTCCGCGATCCTGCCCATCTATCTGCGCACCATCTACGCACCCGATCCGCTTCTTGCCAGCGCAGGCACTGTCCTTACCATCCATAACGCGGGCTATCAGGGCTGGTTTCCGCCGCAAACCACGGAGCGTCTTCTCCTTCCCTGGGAGATCTTCACCATGGATCGCGTGGAGCAGTTCAACACCTTCAATTTCCTCAAAGGCGGCATCGTCTATAGCGACATGCTCACCACCGTGAGCCGCAAATACGCTGAGGAAATTCAGACCGCCGAGTTCGGCAACAACCTTGAGGGCATCCTCCGCAGCCGCGCCGCCGATCTGCGCGGCATTCTCAACGGCGTCGATTACGCACAGTGGGACCCGGCCAGGGACGGCTACCTGGCTGCGCACTACACCGCCAACGTCCTCACCGGCAAGCAGGAGTGCCGCGCCGATCTGCTTCACGCCTTCGGCCTTGAATCTGTTTCGGCCACAACTCCCGTTCTCGGCATTGTCTCGCGCTTCGCCACGCAGAAGGGCTTTGACATTCTCTCCGGCATTGCCGATGAGCTCATGCGCCGCGATGTCTCCGTCGCTGTTCTCGGCTCCGGCGAGGCGTACTACGAAAACCTCTTCCGCGAGTTTGCCGCGCGCTATCCGGGCCGCGTCTCGCTGCGGGTCAAGTACGATGAAGCCCTCGCGCACAAGGTCGAAGCCGGCTCCGACATCTTTCTCATGCCCAGCCGCTATGAGCCCAGCGGCCTGAACCAGATGTACTCGCTGCGTTACGGTGCCGTGCCCGTCGTCCGCGCCACAGGCGGCCTTGATGACACCATCGAAGAGTGGAACGCTGGCACAAATCCGGAACAGGGAACCGGCACAGGCTTCAAGTTCTACGGCTACGCTCCGGGCGATTTCCTCGCAGCCATCGACCGCGCTCTCGCTGTCTTCCCGCAGAAGTCAGCCTGGCACCGCCTGATGCGTAACGGCATGGTCAAGAACTATAGCTGGACCCAACCCGCCCGCCAATATGTCGAAGTGTATTCGGAAGTGGCCAAGCGTCGTAGCTAGTCGTACGACAAAATTGTGTCGTACGAGTCGTATCTTGTGCTAACCTTCTCCTTGCGGGGAATATTCCACAAGGAGGGGAATGACAATGCTGGCTACTCGCATTGAAGTTTCATGCGCTGCGGAAGTGTTTATCGCAACCTCTCTTCTCCATCGGGAACAGCCCGGCCGGCCAGAATTCACTATTCAAGAGATTGTGAATCGGGCTGCGAGAGAGAACGTGAATGGCGAGCTTCGCTCAGGCGTCAGCGTTCATGCCTCTCAACACTGTGTAGCAAACAGGGCTCCAAATCCAGGTAAGCATCGGATGCTGTTTGCAACCGGCAAGCACACGCGCCGTCTTCTGCTTCCAGGCGACGAAGTACATCCTGAACGGACCGGAAAAATCTTCCCGGACGCGGGAGAACTCCCCGAGCAGTATCTTCCCCTGCTGGAATGGGCGAAGCAGCGATATGCAAGCGCCAAGGGAGTGGCAACAACGCTGGAGGATCCCGATGAATGGGGCCGGAAGTTGCGCGAAACCTCATATTCTCCCGGAGAAAGACTTGTTATTCCGGACGAGGCGCGTCCGCGGCACTTGGAGAATCTTCTTCAGGCGCGGGGAATTGGCGCGAAGATGGCGGAAGGGATTGATCCTGACGAGTACATCCGGCAATTGCGCGAGGGATGGGAATGAGCAGGATTTTTTTGGATTCCAATATTTTCATCTACCTCATGGAAGATATGGGGCCGCGCGGAAATCGTGCGAATGCTATCTTCACGCAGCTTTCGATGCGTAAAGACACGATCCTGACATCCACGCTGACGCTGGGAGAGGTGCTTGTAAAACCGATTCACGCAGGCGATAAGGGCTTAGCGAGCAAATATAGTTCATTGCTGAAAGAGCCGGAAGTGAACATACTTTCCTTTGATCGGAAGGCGGGTGAGATATTCGCTCTTATCCGCCAGGACCGTTCCATTAAAGCTCCTGATGCAATTCAACTGGCTACTGCGGCGAGCGCTGGGTGCGACTTGTTTGTAACCAACGATGATCGCTTGACGAAGGTCAATTTGTCGGGCATCCAATTCATTGCTTCCATGGAAACTGCTCCGTTATAGCTCCGGAACCAGGAGAGAATTCATAAATAGCGCTCGAATGACAGCGTTTTTCAATACATTCGCCCTTCTTCCATCGGCACTGACTTCCCGTACATCTTCCGCACCGCCCACATCACCGGCAGCCCCAGCAGAATCACCACCGTTCCCAGCAGCGATCCCTTGAGGTTGCTCGTATAGCTCGATACCAGCACTGCCGCCGCGCAGAGAATGAAGATCGCCGGCAACACGGGATAACCCCACACGCGGTACGGCCTCTTGAGCTCCGGATACTTCCTGCGGTAGTAGAAGATCGTCGATGCCGTAAGCATGTAGAACATCCACTCCGCAAAGACTGCCAAGTCAAAGAACTGCTGAAACTGTGACAGAAAAATCAGCAGAACAGTCGAAAGCAGCCCCTGAACAATCAGAGAAAACGACGGCGATTGAAATCGCGGATCGATCGCCATGAATCGCGAAAAGAATAGCCGGTCACGCGCCGCGGCAAACGGCACGCGCGCGCCGCTCATCACAGTTCCATTCAGCGAGACAAAGATACTTACCGCCATCGCCGCTGCGACGAATCCCGCTCCGCGCGGACCGGCCACGACTGACAGCGCGGCCACCGCGGGCCGCTCGCTGCCTGCAATCTGCGCCGCCGGCAAAATGTACTGGATCGCCGCATTCGTGGCCATGAACAACACACCGACCGCAAACAACCCTCCAATCAGCGCAATCGGCAGGCTGCGCTCCGGCCGCTTTACCTCGCCTGCCACCATCGTCAGATCGTTCCAGCCGTCATAGGCCCACAGCGTCGCGATCAGCGCCGTCATAAAGCCGTTGATTCCGCCCACAGCCCCCGGCACACCGGTCGAAAAATTGCTCCACGAGCCCGTTGCCGAAGCAAAGCACAGCGCCGCGACAATCAAGATCAGCACGGCCTTCAGTACGGTGAACACAAGCTGAAAATCCCCGGCCTTCTTGATGCCCAGATAGTTCAGCCCCGTCATGAACCACGTCACGCCAATCGCAAACACCTGCGACCACAGCAGCGGCGTCCCCGCCACATGATCGCCCAGAAAATGAAATGCCGGAAAGAAGCCCAGCGTTCGTGCTAAACCTGCCGTGGACGCCGCAATCGACGCAGGCTTCGCAACCGCGAACCACGTCCACATATATAAGAACGCCGTCGTGTCTCCGTAGGCCCCGCGCAGATACACATACTCGCCGCCCGCGTATGGCAGCATTGAGCCAAGCTCGGCATAAGTCATCGCGCCAAAGAGCGAGAGCAGTCCGCCCACGACCCACGCCAGATATACCAATGAAGACGAGCCCAGGTCCTGCATCATCTCGCGCGGAACAAGAAAAATGCCGCTGCCAATGATCGTTCCCACTACGATGGCCGTAGCCTGCGGCGCACCAAGAACGCGCGGCAAATCAGCCGGACTCACCTGTGTTTTAGAACTATGCGTATCGCTCATCCAGTGATGTGAGGGTAGCATAGCCGCGGGAACATCTTCGCCTCTATCGGTGTCTAATCCAGCAAGTGCATATCATCCCTCTGCGTTCCGCTCGGACACGGCGCGGCGCAGTGGATCGCAGACTATTTCTACGGAGTATCCATGTTCCAACGAGTGCGGTTCGCGCTGATGCTGATGATGTGCGTATATGGCGCGCATGGACAAACTACAACTCCGGCCGCTCCAGCAACTGCGCCTCTTCCGGCGCCGATTCCCTCCGCTACTGCTCCATCTCCCGCGCCGCCAGCCGCGCTCTCCCCCGCTGAAGTCTACAAGCAATCCATGCGCCCGCTCGACCAGGTGCGCGCCTCGCTCGACAACTGGTCTGACCCGGAGTTAGGTGCTTTATCCATCGGCATCGGCAAAGCCCGCGAGGCCTGCACACAGATGGATTCCCAGGCCTACACCGGCGACGATCTTTACGACTACGCGCATCTCTGCGCCTTCGGCCAGGTCTGGGGATCGGCCAACACCGCAGCCGCGCATTACATCGCAAGCAATGCCCAGCCGCATCGCGCGCAAGCCTACGCGTTGAACGCCAATGCTCTTTTGCAGATGGGCCAGTTTGACCAGGCAGCGCAGACCGCGCAGGAAATGCTCAACGCGCTTCCCTACGATGCTGAAGCCGCCTTCACGCTCCGCTACATGAAGGACTCGCTCGAACAGCGAGGCGCTTTTCAGGCGCTGCATCTTGCGGAGGATGAGCACGAAAAAATCATCGCCGCTCTGCAGCAGGGAACTCCGCTCAAATCCGCAACCGGCGACGGCGTCATGAGCATCGGCGAACTTTACGACTCTGCCATGCAGCTCGCCTTCTTCTATGAGAACATGGGCAACAGCATTGCCGGCTCAGCCATTGTCGCCAGTTGCGATGCCGCGTTGCCTGACGCGGCAACACTTGCGCCGGAAGATCGCCAGCGCATTGAAAACGTCCGCACGCGCTTTCATCTGCTGGGCAAGCACCTGCCCGATCTCACCATCACGCGCTCGCTCGCATCCTCCACAGCCAAGCCGCGCCTTCCAGAATCTTTTGGCGCAGGCACCGTGTTCGTGCTTTTCCCCGATTGGTGTGTGCAGTGCCGAAAGATGATGAAGACGCTGACAGAATTCGCCAATGTCAACGCCGACACGCCGCTGCATGCCTACGGCCTCGTCTTTGCTGATACATCGATGATCACGGACTCCGCCGTGCATGAAGGATTTCTCCAGGAGCTTCAGGGAACCTCCACGCTTGTTGTTCCCGCTGCTACAACACAAACCTTCGGCGCACAGGAATTTCCGCTCGCCATTGTCGTAGACAGCGCTGGCTTAGTCCGTTTCATAGGCCCAATCCCCCCGGATGCCTTCAACGGTGATGGCTATATTACAAAGGTTATTCACAGGATGATTGCAAGCGGTCCGGTAGGGAAAGCCATCATCCACATACAAAAGCCATAACTGGCTAACGTGTTGTCAACACGCTATTCCCGGCAGATACTTTTTACACATTTCAATACCTGCGCATGTAAAAAGTATCTACTGACCCTGCCGGGATGCCATATAGCCTCGTAAAGAAGCCTGTCTTAGCCTGAATAAATACGCGCAACCTGGCGCACTATTCTTGCGTCTCTATGTGAGCGAAGGAGGGTATTGGTTGAACGAATGACGATATGTCATCCGAAAGTAGAAAGTTCAGCCGCTGAATTAGGGAAACTCTGATTAAGTAGCACGAACGGTAGGTCACGGCTTCAGCCGTGACATAAATGCAGCAAAATCAATGCGGCTTTAGCCGCTGAGGTATGCTTCACGGACTTAATCAGACCTTCCTTAGTGAATTACATAGGAGATAAATTATGAATTCCAAAGTTATATTTGTTGTCGATGATGAAGCTGTAATTGCCGATACGCTTTCTGTTATTCTTCAGCACGCCGGCTTCGTTGCCAGGCCGTTTCACCGGCCGGAAGACGCTCTCCGCGCATCAGAGTCGATCGTTCCCGATCTGCTCATCAGTGATGTGTTCATGCCCGGCATGACCGGCGTTGAGCTCGCAAACCGCGTTCGGGCACAGTCTCCGGAATGCCGTATCTTTCTTTTTTCCGGTCAGCAAAATGCCAGGAGCGTATTGGAGAAAGAACAGGGAAAGTTTGAGTTCACGATCAATGAAAAGCCAATCCACCCTTCCGAGCTTCTCGCGTTGATCCATGAGAGCCTGTGACATCTGGCATCGACCGGGCTGCGAACTTCATTCCGATGGAACAATCTGTTCTTCATGAAAGTACCGCCAGATGCTTTCTGCTGTCTTCTTTGAAACCACCGCGGCAAGCGACTCCACCGTTGCTTGCTGCACGTCCCGCAGGCTGCCAAAATGCGTAATCAGTCGCTGCCGCGTGAGCGCGCCCACTCCGGCAATCGACAGCAGCTCACTCTCGCGATCGCGCATGGCGCGCCGCTGCCTGTGGTAGCCCACGGCAAACCGATGGCTCTCATCGCGAATCATCTGCATCAGGTGCAGCACAGGCGAGCGCCGATCCAGTACCACCGGATCGTCCTCATTGCCGCTCACATAAATCACTTCTTCCTTCTTGGCAATGGAAGCCAGTGGTTGCGTCGTAAATCCAAGCTCCTCCAGCGCGTCTGCGGCGGCGTGCAATTGTCCCAGACCGCCGTCAATCAACACCAGTGAAGGCATCTGCTTATCCTCATCCTTCAACCGCTTGTATCGCCGGTGAACTACCTCGCGCATCGATGCGAAATCATCCACGCCGAGCACCGTCATCACCTTGAACTTGCGATACTCGCTCTTGTTCATCTTGCCGTCTTCCCATACGACGAGCGACGCCACGGTCTCCGCGCCCTGAATGTGCGAAATATCGAAGCACTCAATTCGCTGCGGCAGATCCGGCAGCATCAGCGCATCGGCCAACGCTTCCTGGATCGCCTTCTGCGAGGGCTCCAGGACGCGGAACCGCTGCACATAAGACTGCTTCGCATTTTGCGCGGCCAGGTCAACGAGCGATCGCTTCTCGCCGCGCTGCGGCACAGCCACTTCAATCCGGTGACCCGCGCGCTCGCTCAGCAATCCCGCCAATAACTCACGATCCGGAAAATCAGCAGGCGCCAGAATGCTGCGCGGCACGTATGGCTGATCGATGTAAAGCTGCTTGAGCAGCGCAGAGAAGAGCTGGCCTGGGTTAAAGTTTGTCTCGCTCCGTGGCTCAAAGTGCGCGGTTTCTTCCGCTTCCTGAGTGTTCTCCACGGCGAGACTCTCCATCAATTCAGGCAAATCCTCCCAGAAGAATTCTCTCCGGTCCACAATTTTTCCGTGCCTCATGTGAAACAGATTTACTGCCAGCGCGCCCTCTTCAAAGTGATACCCGAAAACGTCCGCGTCATCGTTCAGCTCCGCCGTGGCAATGCGCTGCTTTTCCTGCAATTGCTGCACCGTGGAAAGCTGATCCCGCAGCCGTGCCGCAGCCTCAAACTGCTCCTCATTCGCGGCTTCCATCATGCGTTCGGTCAGCGTTTTTTCCAGCTCCGTCGCCTTGCCTTCGAGCAGCATCTGCGTGTCGCGCACCGCCTGCTTGTAAGCCTCCGGCGTGGTCAGCCCTTCCACGCATGGCCCCAGGCAGCGATGAATGTAGAACTGCAGGCAAGCCCGCGGATAATACCGCGATAGGTCCACCTTGCAGCTCGGAATCAGAAAGCTCCGGTGAATCAGCTCCACCACGCGATAGGCCAGGTTTCCCGGAAAGTAAGGTCCGTAGTATGCCGCGCCGTCCTTCCGTAGCCGCCGCGTCACAAAGACCTTCGGAAAGCGATCTCCCAGAGTCAGCTTCACGTACGGGTAGGTCTTGTCATCGCGCAGCAGAATGTTGAACCTTGGCTTGCGCTGCTTGATCAGGTTGTTCTCAAGCGCCAGCGCCTCGCCTTCGTTCCCCACCAGGATGTAGCTGATGTCCACTGCCTCGCGCATCAGCGATCCGGTCTTCGCATTGGCCTGCGCCGCATCCAGAAAATACGACCGCACCCGCGAGCGCAGGTTCTTCGCCTTGCCTACATAAATCACATCGCCTTGCGCGTTCTTGTACATATACACGCCAGGCTGCGTGGGCAGCGTACGGATTTTCTCGTGCAGGTCCATATCAGTTAAAAATCGCTGGAAGCGAATGTTTTGTCGAAAAGAGCAACGGGCCCTTCCTTAGATTAGCCGCAAAGAGAAGGGATTACGAAAATCGGAGCTTTTTCGGCGCGGTGTCCGCCCCAGGGCGCTTCTTACGCGGTCAAAAGGTTACGACGACGGTAAAAAATACATGGTTAAGGCTATGTTCTCGATCCGCGAAAATTTCCGTAAACCATTGATTTTTATGAGCTTCCTTAAAATCGTCAGTTTGGCATGGTGCATGCACTAGGTAGGGCGTGCAACAAACCCTGCCGGTGTGCAATCTCACGGCAGCAGGAGGATAAAAATGAATCTTCGGATGGCAACAGGAGCGGCCGCAATCGCATTATTTGCCGTAACAGGGTGCGCCACCAAGAACTGGGTCAATACACAGACGGCGCCTATTGTAGATAAAACGAATAACCTGGAAGACCGCACCGCGGATAACAACCGCAATATTCATGATGTAGACGCGCGTGCCACGACTGGTATTCAGCAGGCACAGAACTCAGCCAACTCCGCTAATCAGAATGCGCAGAACGCGCAGCAGGCATCAGGTCAGGCGGAAACGGCGGCAAACGATGCCGTGCATCGCGCTGATTCGCTCGGTGAGGTCGTGAAGGGCCTCGATAACTATAAGTCGCTCGCGGATGTCTCGGTGAATTTCGGCTTCGACAAGGCCATGCTTACCAAGGACAGCAAAGATCAGTTGGATGGCTTCGCTGCTCAACTCGGCGGCGCCAAAGGCTACATCGTCGAAGTTACCGGCGGAACGGACTCCACCGGCTCCCAGGAATATAACTACGACCTCAGCAACCGTCGCGCAGATGCGGTGGTGCAGTATCTGGCAGCTAAATACAACGTTCCCGCGCACAAGTTTTACCTGATCGGCATCGGCAAGGATCAGGAAGTGGCGCCGAACAATACCGCTGATGGCCGCCATAAGAACCGCCGCGTGGAAATCCGCCTGCTCAGCAACATGGGCGGAGATAACATGCAGCCCCAGCCGGCGCCCAATCCAGGCGGGTCCCGTTAACTTAAAGACCAATCCTCCGAGTTATAAGTACATTACATACATTGAACATTGAGCATTAAACGGAATATACATTAGATCGACTTATACATATTTACTTAAAGATAGATACCTATATATAAATTAAATTACTTTCTTAAATTACATGCAGGGAGAAAGCAAAAAGCCTCGGTCGCCCCCCGAGGCTTTTTGCTGTCCGCGCATAAGTTTCTACTTTGCGGATTTCTTCGCGGGCTGTCTCTTCGCGCTCTTCGCCTTCTTGTCGATGCGGTTCTGCAGTCTCTCTTTGGCTCGCGGGCCGCGCGGCAGTGGCAGAGGCTTTCCTGCAGGCCGGGGAGCAAGTAATTCCATGCCATCCAGCGCATCCAGCGCCCTCAGCACTCGCAGCAGCGTATTCAGCGTGGCCCCGCGCCCTTCTTCCAGGTAGAGCACCGTGCGCACGGAAAGCCCGGCTAGCTCCGCTGTTGTGCGCTGATCGAGATTTCGCAGCAATCGCAGCGCGTTCATGCGCTTTCCGAGCTGCTGTTGAAGTTCCTCAAGAGACTTGGAATTTAGATTGCTCATAAGCGCATGATATTGCGCCCGACGCGGAAAATGCGACAGGAAAATAGGCAGAATTTTGCGTTTTCGCCAGAGCCGATTTCAACAGCCTGTCGCTAACTGACGGAGTCCTTCGCCGCCGGGCTTGCTTCCGTCTTCGCCTGCTGCTTGGCCTGCGGCACGCTCTTGTGGTGGCGCACGTCATCGCCCTGCACCCAGAAGATGACGTCTTCGGCGATATTCGTCGCGTGATCCGCCACTCGCTCCAGGCTTCGCGAAATCATCAGCGCATTCAAGGCCTGCGGGGCAATCGAGCTGTTCTCTTCCATCACCTGCGTCAGCGTTTTGTAGGCCGAGCGGTTCATCGCATCCACAGCGTCATCCATCGTCAGCACAGACCGCGCCATCTCCGCGTCGGCCTCAATAAACGACTGCAGGCTCTTGCGAACCATATCTGAAGCCAGCCGCGCCATTCTCGGAATATCTACAGGCAGTTCCACAAGCGGCATCTGATCCATATTGCATACGCGGTCGATGATCGAATTCGCCGCGTCGCCCACGCGCTCCAGGTCGGCATTGATCTTGATCACGGCAAGAATAAAGCGCAGGTCCTTCGCCATTGGCTGTTCCATGGCCAGCAGGTCCAGCGCGGCCTGGTCAATGTCGCGTTCCATCCGGTTAATCGCCAGCTCGCTGCGCTTCACCAAGTCACAGATGGACAGGTCGCGCGTGCGGTAGGCCTCAATCGCGCGCTGAATCGCCTGCTCCGCGAGGCCCGCCATCACCAGCAGGTTCTCCTTCAAGTCTTCGAGGCTTTGTTGGAACCGTATGCGTGTCATCCGAACCTGCCTGTGATGTAATCCTCGGTGCGCTTATCGCTTGGGTTGGTAAAGATCTTATGCGTCGAATCGAACTCCACCAGCCGTCCGTTCAAAAAGAAGCCTGTCTTCTCCGCCACGCGCGCTGCCTGCTGCATGTTGTGCGTCACAATCACAATCGTGTATTGCGACTTCAGCTCAAAGATCAGGTCCTCGATCTTCGATGTCGAAACCGGATCCAGTGCGCTCGCCGGCTCGTCCATCAGCAACACTTCAGGGTCCACCGCCAGAGCCCGCGCGATGCATAAACGCTGCTGCTGGCCGCCGGAAAGGCTCGCTCCCGACTTCTTCTTCAGATCGTCTTTAACCTCATCCCAAAGCGCCGAATTCTTCAGCGACTTCTCCACAATCTCATCCAGCACGCGCCGGTTGCTGTATCCGTTCAGCTTCAATCCGCTGGCCACATTGTCATATATCGACATGGTTGGAAATGGATTCGGCCTCTGGAACACCATTCCGATCCGCCGCCGGATCTCCACCGGCTTGGCATCGGCATAGATGTCCACATCGCCCACCTTCACCCCGCCCGTCACGCGCGCAATCGGATTGGTCTCATGCATCCGGTTCAAACAGCGGACAAAAGTGCTCTTGCCGCAGCCGGATGGCCCAATGAGCGCCGTTGCATGGTTCGCCGGGATGTGCAGGTTAATGTCCTGCAGCGTGTGGTTCGTCCCGTACCACGCATTCAGATTCGTAACTTCGATTCCAACGCCCACGCGAGCATTTCTCCTTCACAAACAACAAATTCAAACTGGCACAAACAACAAATTCAAACTTGCACAAACAACGAATTCAAACTTGCACAAACAACAAATTCAAACTTGCTTTGTAACAGGGCACGACTTTAGTCGTGCCGATCAAGCGGTTCAAAGAAGAGGGGCTTTAGCCCCTGCTCAACTAGCTCCCTTCAAAACACCGCGGCTGGTCACATACCGCACCAGTGAAACCGACAGCACAATCAGCACAATCAGCACCAGAGCCCCGGCCCATGCCAGCCTGTGCCACTCGTCATACGGCGAAAGCGCGTACTTGTAAATCTGCAGCGGCAGAGCCGCAATGGGCTGGTTTAAATCCAGGCTCCAGTACTCGTTGCCCAGCGCCGTAAAAATCAGCGGAGCCGTCTCGCCCGCCACGCGCGCAAAAGCCAGCATGCAGCCCGTAATAATGCCCGGTGAAGCTGTCTTTACTGTAATCGAAAGTACGCTGCGCCAATTCGGCACGCCCAGGCCCAGCGCAGCTTCGCGCACCGCATGGGGAACCATCAACAGCATCTCTTCCGTCGTCCGGCACACTGTGGGAATCATCATGATTCCCAGCGCAACCCCACCTGCAAAAGCCGAAAAGTGCCCCAGAAACGGCAGCCACGACACCTTCGGCCCCACCAGCAGCGCGTATGCGGCCATACCCATCACAATCGAAGGCACGCCATTCAGCACATCGGCTGTAAACCGAACCGCATTCGCCAGCTTCGTCCCGCGCCCAAACTCCGCCAGGTAGATTCCGCCGCCAATCCCCACCGGCACGCCGATCACTGTTCCCAGCGCCAGCAGCACGGCGGAACCCACAATCGCGTTCGCCATGCCGCCGCCTTCTTCACCCACCGGCTTCGGAATCTTCGTAAAGAAATCCAGGTTCACGCTCGACGCGCCCTTGTAAACCAGGTAGCCAAAGATGGCCATCAGCGGCGCAATCACCAGCAGCGTCGCCAGAATCGCCAGCCCCGTCACAGCGTTATCGGTCGCCGCGCGAATCTTCGATCGAATTGGATTGCCGCTCAGTGGCAAAATCGTTTCTCCGTACCTTTCGGTTTGTAACAGGGCACGACTTCAGTCGTGCCAATCATGCTCCCCAAAAATCGTCGGGCTTTAGCCCCTGTTCAAACCTTCCTGTACCGTGCCCCACCCTTGCGATTTTTTCTATCGCAAGGGTGGTTATTACCACCCAATTCCTAGTGGGCCTCTGCAGGCGCGCCGCGCGTTACAGCCCACACCAGCAGGCGCGCCGCGGCATTCACCAGAATCGTCACAATAAACAGCGCCAGGCCCAGCTCTGTCAGCGCGCTGCGATGCAGGTCGCTGGTCGCCTCGGCATACTCATTTGCAATAACGGAAGCCATCGACGCGCCATTGGCCAGCAGGTTCGTATGAATCTCAGCGGTGTTGCCAATCACCATCGCCACCGCCATCGTCTCGCCCAACGCCCTGCCCAGCCCCAGCATCACGCCGCCCACAATGCCGATCCGCGCATTCCTCAGCACGCCCATGCGGATCATCTCCCACCGCGTCGCGCCCAGCGCCAGCACTGCCTCGCGCTGCGAGTGCGGCACCGCCGTCATCACCTCGCGCGTCAGCGACGAGATAATCGGCAGAATCATGATGGCCAGAATAATCGCGGCAGAAACAAAACCCAGCCCCGTCGGATTGTCATCCGTAAACAGCCCCGTCCATCCCAGCCCCTTTGACAGCCACGGATTCACATGCTCCCGCAGCAGCGGCACCAGGATAAACACCGCCCACAACCCGTAGATCACCGAGGGAATTGCCGCCAGCAGCTCCGTCAAAAACGCCAGCGGAGCACGCAGCATCCTGGGGCACATCTCCGTCAAAAAGATCGCTACGCCAATCGCCAGCGGAACCGCCAGCAGCAGCGCCAGAAAGGACGAAACCAGCGTGCCGTAGAGAAACGGCACCGCGCTGAAGTGCCCGTTCACCGGATCCCAGTAGAGCGGCCGCCCCGTCGCCGGGTCTTTATCGTAGGTGTAAAAGAACCGGAGCCCGAAGTTGTGCCAAACCATGCCCGAGCGGTATATCAGCACAATCGCAATCAGCGCCACAATCGCAAAGATCGAAAAGCCGCACAGAATCATCAGGACGCGGAATCCGCCGTCGGCAACTGCCGAGTTGCCCCGCGAGCGCAGGAAGGCGCGGATCGCCGAGCCAGACTGGTCCCCCGTCTGACCGTCCCCACCCGGCGCTCCGCCCGGCTGTGGCGCTTGCACCTGACCTTTGGCGTTCTTCTGTGGCGGGAACTGAGGCTGGAAAGTGCGTATTTCGGACACTGGAACGGTCACCTTACTTAGGCTACCCGCGAAATGTGAACGCAAGGTTACAGCCCGGCGAAATCAAACGCATAGAACCAGTTATTCATGCACCGTGCCTGCAGCGCAATTGCGCTCCGGGGCGGGTTCTCCGTTAATCTTGATGACGAATTGGGTGGGGGCAAAGATGCGCGCAGCATGGTTGGTCGTGATCGTAACACTCCTGTGGGCAACGGCGGCAAATGGGCCCGCAAACGCGCCCCTAAACGCGCAAGCTACTGCTCAGCCCGACCCGCCAACCCACTCCTGGCACGCCTCCTGGATCACCCATCCCACCGCCCCACTCCGCGAACCCATCGTCCTTCACTTCCGCCGCATGCTCTCATTGCCAACATTTCGCTCCAGTTACATCGTCCGCGTCAGCGCTGACAACCGCTTCATTCTCTACGTCAACGGCAAGCGCATCGGCGACGGCCCAGCCCGCGGCGACCTCACCCACTGGCGCTACGAAACCTTCGATCTCGCACCCTACCTGCACACCGGCGACAACGCCATCACCGCCACCGTCTGGAACTTCGGCGTCTACGCTCCCATCGCTCAAATCTCCGACCGCACCGCCTTCCTTCTCGAAAGCGAAGCCACAGGAGAGCAGTCCATCAGCACCCCTGAAAACTGGCAGGTCGAAATCGAACCCGGCCACATCGCTCTCGACCGCTCCTCTGTTTCTTTCAAGGAGTACATGGCCGCAGGCCCCGGCGAAGAGATCGACGCCTCTAAATATGACTGGACATGGAATGGAGAGCATGTCTCTCGCGGCAGATGGGTGGATGCAGGCGATCCCATGCGCGACAGCATCTATCCCGGCAACAATCACGCCCACTCAGCCGAGACCACAGGCGATAATCCCTGGGGCCTCGTGCCGGATGGTCTTCCGCACATGGAGTACACACAAACCAGTTCCGGAGAAGTCGTCCGCGTATCTTTGGATGACATCAATGTTCCGCCGTCTGAGCCACCTATTCCTCAGAAATCGACATATTTCAGGGATTTCCCAGCTACCTCAGTCTCAATTGGACCTGGAGGCCACGCGCGCATTCTCCTCGACCGCAAAACCCTCACCACCGCCTACCCCCAACTCACCGTCTCTGGCGGCAAAGGCGCAACCATCAAGCTGACTTATACCGAAGCTCTCTACGACAAGAACCGCCACAAAGGTGACCGTGACGCCACAGATTATCGTGGTTCGGATGGACAGATGAATGAACGCCAAGCCCTCGGCCTCACCGACATCTTCCTCCCCGATGGCGGCCAGCACCGCACCTTCGAGCCGCTTTGGTGGCGCACCTGGCGCTATCTCGCGCTCGACATCACCACCGCCGACGAACCCCTCCAGCTCGAATCCCTCAAGGCCTTCTTCACCGCCTACCCCTTCGAGGAAAAGGCCAAGCTCACCACCCCCGACCCCGACCTCGCCAAAATCTGGGAGATAAGCTGGCGCACCGCACGCCTCGATGCCCACGAAACCTACATGGACACGCCCTACTGGGAGCAGCTTCAGTATGTCGGCGACACCCGCATCCAGTCCCTCATCTCCTATACCGTCGCCAACGATGACCGTCTCGGCCGCCAGGCGCTCGAAGCCTTCGACCACTCGCGGCTCCCGGAAGGCATCACCCGCAGCCGCTATCCCAGCTCGCTCCCGCAGAACATCCCCACGTTTTCGCTTCTATATATAGGAATGCTCCATGACTTCTGGATCTACCGCGACGATCCTCACTTCGTTCGCAACCTGCTCCCTGGCACACGCAGCATCCTCGGCTGGTTTCAGCAGCACGAAACAAAAGACGGCCTCCTCGAAAAACTCCCCTGGTGGAGCTTCATCGATTGGGTCTCATCCGGCGAAATTCCCACGTATTCAACTAGCAACGAATCCTGCGCCACCACGCTTGAATATCTTGGCGCATTGAATGACGCCGCCGACCTCGAACAGGCCCTCGGCGACCCAGTCCTTGCAACCCGTGACAAAGACCAGGCCGAAACCGTGCGCCGCAGCATCTACTCGCAGTGCTGGAGCCCAGACCGCAATCTTCTCGCCGATAACCCCGACAAGAAAGTCTTCTCCCAACAGTCCAACGTCCTCGCCGTCCTCTATGACGTCATCCCCAAAGCAGACCAGCAGACCGTCCTGAAAAAAATCCTCACCATCGAACCGGGGACAACTCCCGACGGCATCCTCAGCGCCTCATACTACTTCCGCTTCTACCTCGCCCGCGCCCTCGACCACGCCAACATGGCCGACTCTTACCTCCAGTCACTCGACCCCTGGCGCAAGCTCTTGCCACTCCACTTCAGCACCTGGCCTGAGATCCCCGGCAACACCCGCTCGGACTCGCACGCCTGGACCTCGCACCCCATCTACGATCTCCTCACTCTCGTCGCCGGCATTGAGCCATCAAGTCCCAGCTTCAAAACCGTCCGCATAGCCCCTCACCTCGGCACGCTGCCCACACTGAAAGCCACTTTCCCGCATCCCGAAGGCGAGATCAGCGTCGATTACCAACGCCACGGCGACACCCTCGACGCCACCATTACTCTTCCCGGCAGTCTCACAGGCACTTTCGTCCTCGGCAGCCAGCAAAAGCCTCTTCACCCCGGCCTCAATCACATCAGTGTTTCAGTGCGCTAGGGACCGGGATACAAAAAGAAATCTTCGCACTATATCCGTGCCCTCGGGTTCACGATAAGTCCAAGAGTGATCAGCGGCGGTTCCGGTTTCTCTTCGAAGTAGAGTTCGGCTTTGCGCTCCCGCTCACGGTTCCACAGCCGCAGAGCTATCGTCGCGGCAATTGCCAGCGCGGCCATTACGACAAAGCGCGTAATGCTGATCAGTGCCGGTTGCTCACAGCTTGTCACGAACACCACAATCATCGTCGCGCCGAGAACATATCCCCAAAACACATACTGCATATTCGTCTTGCCCGGCAAAAATGAACAGGTGAAGGGAATCTTGGTAAAACCAATCAAGCTCACTTCGATTGCCAGTAGACCGAAGATCGCCAGCAGCAGCAGATGGCCGGTAACTGCAAGCCAGGGCCGGTAACCAAGCGAGAAGAGCATCGCAACCAGCCAGACCGGAAAAACGGCAAACAGCAGCAATACACGTCGTGTTGCAGCAAGGTAATGCTCCGTGGGCCGCAGTTGTGTCACGCGTAGCATCCAGTTGGCCTTATGTGCGATAGGCAGCGCGAACACACCGCGCATTCCGCCTACGGCCAGCGCCATCATAAGTACTGTGTAAATCAAAAAGCTCTCATCGACTGGCCGTGGTCCGCGTTCTTCCATCCAACTGCGTGCCATGCCCAGTACCAGCCCCAGCACCAGCGCCCAGGAAAAAGCCAACGCAATTCGATGCTGCCGGCTGCGCCCCAGCGTGCGCAGGCTGAAATAGACCAACACCGTTTCCAGCCTGCTGCCGAGTGGAAACTGCCATGTGCGCCCGCTTCTGGAGGGCTCCAGGTCCGGCTGTTCGGCAATGCGCCGCAAGGTGCGGTGATAGGAGGCGATAAGCGCCGCAGCCGCCGAAATAATGGAAAGCGCCAGCGCGCCCCATGCCAGCCGTGCCAACCAACTCATCTCCGGCGGCAACTCACCAGCCACCTGCTTAAGAAGCGCCAGAAACCAGTAACCCGGCCAGCAAGCCACCGTCCAGCGATTTTCCGCAGCCATCATTGCTGTCGGCGAATCGATCTGCCCCAATAGGAAGTATCCGATGGGAAACAAAGCAAAAGCTGCCAGTTGCCCCAGAGCGCTCAAGCGCAGAAAGACCTGCCGCGGCAGAAGAAGTGCTCCCAGACCTTCGACGGCCAGCAGAGTGGAAAAGAGAAAGGCCGCAGCCAATGTAACAGCCAGCCAACAGGCCAGACAGAGCCGCGGACTGTGCAGACCACCCAGTACACCCGGCCATACGAAGTTTGTCGACCAGTTGAGGCAGAGCACCGCCAGTCCCAGCACCGCAGCCGATGAGGCAACCTTTGCGGCCAGAATCGTTCCTGGCCGAACCGGCAGCGGGCCCAGCACCATCACGTCGCGCCGGTCAGGAAACGGCGCGTCCCATAAAAAGACCACCACCAGGCCCGCCGCCAGAAGCATCTTCTCGACGATGCCGTGTTCGGCTGTCCAGCCCATCGTGTAGAGCTCGGCCGGGGTGAAAGGCCCGGAATGCAACAGCACGACGAAAAGTACGCCCAGACTCTGAATCCCACTGATGAAGATCAGAATCCCGGCAAACTGCGCCAGGTATTCGACCATATCGGCTTCGACTGACAACGCCTCCATGTCGAGAATGCGCAGCAGAAATTGTTTGTAAAGGATGCGAAAATCCATGGGCAGCCGCTGTGCCCATCGTCCAAAGATCCGTCTCGGCGCCGCGCGCAGTTGCCGCGAGGTCCAGCTCATCCCATCCGCAAGCGCATTTCCGATCCGGTCATCCATCGATCAATCCCATCATCTGCAGCGCCACGGAGCGCGAATCCTGCTCGACAGCAAGCTCAGAGAAAATCTCTTCAAGTGTGGGCAGCTCCATGAGCCCGCGAAGGCGCGCTATCTCGTCATTGGCCACTAGGCGGCCTTTGTGCACAATCACTACACGCGCGCTGATGCGCTCGACTGTGTCGAGCTCATGTGAGCTGAACAGCACGACCTTGCCGCGCGCCGCGAGTTCCTGGATAAGCTCCCGCAGCACCAGTGCTGAAGCCACGTCAAGGCCGCTAAATGGCTCATCGAGCAACAACAGATCGGGATTGTGCAGCAGCGCGGCAATCAGGAGTATTTTTTGCCGCATGCCCTTCGAATAACCCTGGATTGAAGCGTGCCGGTCGCCGTGGAGTGAGAAGAGGTGAAGGAGCCCTTCAATGCGCTCCTGGCCCTGGTTTCGCGGAAGATCGCGCAGCTCAGAGACCATGGTCAGATACTCGGCCCCTGACAGATGGTGGTAGAGGTATGGCTCCTCCGGTACATAGCCCATGCGCCGCTTAAAAGCAATCAGATCGGCGAGGATCGGAATGCCGTCGAAAAAAATCTCGCCGAAGGTGGGTTCGAGCAGGCCGGTGATCATCTTCATGGTGGTCGATTTGCCCGAGCCGTTCGGCCCCAGGTAGCCGGTCACCTCCCCGGCCAGCGCCGCGAACGAGACATCGTCCACGGCCGGGATGCCGGAATAGTGTTTTGAAACATGACGCAGTTCCAGCATGATGATTCACCTTGAAGATTCCGATTCCTCCATCCTATGTAGCATTCTATATATATTCCCGTCAAGCAGTATGCTACATAGGGATACCGTGGCGGGGATGGCTTTTCAGTCTACTGTCATCCGTTACCTGCCCCATTACTTTGGTCCATTGCCCTTTCGTACCGTCTAGCCTCTTCAGAAAGTTTGCACGCAATTAACCCCATTTGTGCTTTACTCATAATCAGCAGAGAAATGGGACGGCCCGAATCCACCTGGATTCGGGCCGTCGTCGTTATGGGTGGGGGAGGGGATCCCTCCCCCACCCCTTTTCACTGTGCCAGTGAACCCTGCCGTCGAGGGTATCTATGGTTTTTAGCTTTTATACCTATAACCCTATGTCCCTTGTCCCTGTTCCCTTGTCCCTCAGAACTGGGTAGCGTAGCTGCACAGTTCTGCAATGAAGATCGCATAAAGATTTCTCTCAGGAGTGTGGAACCTTCCACAACCCCAACAAAAAACATCACTTCGGAAAGAGGTCTGCACAGGATAACTCGCTCAATTCCACTCTGAAACCAAAATTCAACCGCTGCAAATCAGCGCTCCAGTTTGAAACATTGGTTCCAAATCCACACTTTCTACCACTTCGCAGCCTCAAATCCGTAATCTCCGCTTCCCGTCCGCTTAGAGTGGATATATGAGAGTGCAGAACTCCCCAACCTCTCTCTTGATTCTGAGCCGTTTCGCTGGCCCGCTGATTCTGGCCGCGGCTCTGGTCGCATCCGTGTCACCCGCGTTGTACGCGGCATCCAGCCAGAGCACCACTGACACCAAAAGCAGCAGCTCAAGCAAGAATTCAACAGCCGCCAAAAAGAAGAAGAAGACACCGGCCACCGCAGCACACAAATCCGGAAGCACTACAGCGCGGCCCAGCACAGTTCGCAAATCCGGGCGTAAAACCACCAGAACCGCCCGCTCCACCGCCCAGACAGCCCGCATCCACCAGGCCTTTGTCGCTTCAAGTGAACTGCGGCCCATGGCGCAGCAGCTCATCACGCTGCGTACTCCTTCTGCCTACGCCGGCGTGGCAAATTACGCCCACAGCCACACCGGCGACGCCGCCGGAGCCGCGTATCTTGCGCTAGGCTTTGCGTACCAGCAGGACAGACGCTATTCGGATGCGGCCTCCGCGCTGCGCCAGGCAAAACAGTCCAGCGACGTGCTGGCCGACTACTCCGACTACCTGGGCGCCATGAACGAACACGTCTCCGGCAACGACTCCGGCGCTGAAACGCTCATCAAGGGCTTTGCCGGCCGCTATCCGGATTCAATCTTCGTCGCTGCATCGGCTGATCTCGAAGCCAATATCCTTCTCAACCTGGGTGACAGTGCTGGCGCAGAGCGCGCACTGCAGAACGCGGGAGACGCCGCCCATGAAAGACCATCTTTCGAGCTGACGCAGGCAAAGATCGACTCAGCGCAGGGCAGGGAAGCTGATGCCATTGCCGTTTACAAGCACCTTCTGCTGCATCATCCGCTGAGCCAGGAGGCCGAGCAGGCACGCGCCAAACTTACCGCCGCCGGCGCGGAAACCAGCCTTACCAGCGCTGAACTTCGCAGTCTGGGCGACGCATATTACAACGCAGGCAAGTATGCATTGGCAGGCGATCAGTACCGCGCACTGGCTCGCAACGCCACACTCGATGCCAACACTCGCAACGGTTTCTCCGTGGCGGCCGCGGCCTGCGATTGGAAGCTCAAACGGCTCACAGACGCTCAGGCCCGCGCACTGCCCGACACCAATGACGATAGCGGCGCGCGCAGGCTCTACCTTCTCATGGAGCTTGCCCGCGACCATCAGAATGAAACCGGCCAGCAGCAACTGGTGGAGGAACTAAAGCAGCGCTTTCCGCAGAGCCAATGGCTGGCGGAAGCTCTCTTTTCGAGCGGCAACATGTACCTGCTCAAAAAGGATTATGCGAGCGCCGCGAGCTACTATGGTTACCTTGCCGCGCACTTTCCGGCCGGCAAAAACGCCTCTGCTGCCCACTGGCGCGCTGGATGGCTCAACTATCGTCAGGGCCTTTATGCGGACGCAGCAAAGATCTTCGACGATCAGATTCGACTCTTCCCCAACTCGCCCGATACCTCCGCAGCGCTCTACTGGCGTGGACGCCTGTATGAGATGGAGGATCGTAAACCGGCTCTTGCCGTCGCCAATTACAAGGCTGTGGTGCGCACATATCAGCACTTTTTTTACGCGCAGATGGCCCGCCAGCGCCTGGTCGTGCTCGGCCAGGTGCAGGCCGTTTCGCTTCCGCAACTCGATGCCTTCCAGGCGCCTGTGATTCCCCACCTTGATGAGGCCGCTCCGCCAGACAGTCCGCATATTGCCAAGGCGCGCCTGGTGGCAAATGCCGGCCTGAACGAATATGTGTCGCAGGAGATTGCTGCCGATCCCGACTCCTCCGGCTGGAGCGCGCTGGCCGAAGCGCAGATATATGCTTCCTTCGGTGAGACGTTCCGCGCCATGCGTGCGTTGAAGCGTGCAATTCCCTATGCGGCTTCAGCGCCCATCAAATCGATTCCGCTGGCTTACTGGAGGATTCTCTTTCCGGAAGCGTGGTGGGAGACGATCAAGACCGAGTCCGCCAAGAACAGTCTCGATCCGTATCTTGTCGCTTCGCTCATACGCCAGGAGTCGGAGTTTAATCCTTCCGTTGTCTCTTATATGAATGCTTACGGACTCATGCAGGTCGAGCCATCCGAAGGCAAAAGCCTCGCCCGTCAGGAAGGAGTCTCCGGCTTTCAGTCCTTCCAGCTTCTCAACCCAGAGATGAATATCCGCCTTGGCTGTCGCTATCTTAAGCAGCTTCTTGACCGCTTTGGCGGTGTGGAGGAATATGCGCTGGCAGCCTACAATGCGGGCGAGTCGCGCGTGGTGGACTGGCAGGCCGCAGGTCCTTATCACGGCATGGATGAATTCGTGGAATCTATCCCGTTTACGCAGACTCGTGAGTACGTGCAGGCTATAGAACGCAACAAGGAAATGTATCGCTCCATTGACACTGCTGCCACAGCCGGTGCGCGGGGCGAGCCCGCAGCACAATAACCATTAAGCACAATAACCACTAAAGTGTTATTACCACATTGGCACTCCGGTACCCTGCTAGCCAACGAATATGCGCGATTCAAGTTGACTCATAATGCGTCCAACAGCAAAACTGTTTTCGACTCAGAGCGTCCAACTACTTTGAGCCGTAGCCTTCGTAACTGCTTCTGCAAGACAACAGAGCCATGCGCGTGATTTGCTCGGGCTCAGATGCATCTCAACGCCAAACGGCAATATGGGAGGCCAGGATGTCAGCCGATTTGCAGTTTCTGCAGGAGTGGATCCCTGAGCGAATGGACCCCGGCACGGTTTTTGTGCTGGAGAACCAGACCAAGTTGGGCAATGCGCAGAATCCTTATGTAGCGGTCATGTCATGTCCCCGCTGCGGAACCATGGGACTGATTACGCGCCGCCAGCTTTGCGGATTTGAGCCGATGATCTGCGGCGGAGATTTTTGTTCCGCCGAGTATCAGCTTGAGGGCGAGAATATCTGCTATCGAAGTCCGCAATAGTCTGCACGCGGAACTCTGCACTGCCTCAGCGTCCTCGTGCCTGCCCAGCGCGATGATGTTTTTATGGGAAATTATGTGGAGGAGACCCGTCTCGACACGGCGACTATCAACGTCGCGCGCAAGAAGAAGGAGGTCGGGGAAGGAGCGAAGGAAGTTCGCGCCGGTACCTGAGCCTTATACTGAAGGTGGCCACGCGGGCGTGGCGAAATGGCAGACGCAGCGGACTTAAGCAAGCTTGAGTGCCCATCGGGAAACCGACAGCGTAGAACTGCTCAAAGTCGGGGAAACCTGAAATGGCAATCCCGAGCCAAGCCCGGAAGAACTTCCGGGAAGGTGTAGAGACTAGACGGGCAGCACCTAAACCTTGTATGGGGAATGGTGAAGGTATAGTCCAGACCACGAACCCGTACTTGCGGGGCGGCGAAAGCCGAAGTGGTATGAAAATCCGCAGGCCGCAAGGCCGTGAGGGTTCAATTCCCTCCGCCCGCACCAATTCTATTTGTTGTTCTCGCGCCGGAAAAAGCGGGCCACTATGGTCCCGCCCCGGCGCTTGGGATGGAACCATCCTGGCGTGTTTTCCAGCGCCGGCCTGGTTGTGAGTTTATTGTGCGGCACAAAGAGACAACCGCCGTCGTTAGACCGAGTTGTAAGTTACTCCCTCAAGTACAAATAGAGCTATGTCCTATAGCTTGAGGTCTTGCAGGTTCGCTCTGTGTCACGTCGAAGAAACGACGTCCTTGCGAAGCATAACCGGCAGGTGTACTGGAAATTGGAAACGTGATCCCCCCTGCCATGTGATCGGCTCAGCCAGGACCGCGGAAGAGAAGGTAGCAACAAGCGGACGAATCATCGCAACCGAAGCCATTCGCAAGAGATTTGCTCCAACACACGCATGAAGCCCGGCCCCAAAGGTCAGGTGACCCGCCCCACGGCGGTGTATATCCAGCTCATTTGGATCGGTGAAGCGTGCAGGATCGTGATTGGCCGCGATGATGCGCAAGATCAATCGATCGCCTTTGCGAATGGAAGCTCCCCCAAGGATCAAATCGTCCACCGCCTGACGGCCCAGGAAACGACTCAAGCCCGCATACCTCATCAACTCTTCGACCGCTTGCTCCGCCAGGCCAGGCTCCCGGTGCAGCAACATCCACTGCCGCGGACTCTGCAACAAGGCATGGCACGCATTCGCCAGCATGCAAGGCAGCGTATGCGAAAGTGCGACAAACCCGGACTCGCGCAGGCTCTCAGCCTTCCCGTGGAAGCAAACCTCAAGCTGCGGCATAACAGATTTTGACTCCGCGCGGAGCACAGGATCGTATGGTTCCGCGGTCGCCGCCGAGACAGGCCGAGCAAGCGCCTGGAGTCTCATCGCGTCCTGTGGGTCGATCTCCGTCACCAAGGCTGCAAGGTCAAGACAGTTCGGTCGAAGGTAGGAATCCAGCAGGTCTACGGCACGTCCTTGAGGAAGCGCTTGGAGGCGTGCCTCGATAAGAGGAACGATCACCTCCGACCATTCACGAAGTTGGGCTGGAGAAAGCGCTTCCCTTGCCTCTGCGCGCATTCTATTCATCCCCTCATCTTCTTCAGCCGTCCTGGGCCGCTTGCTCTCGATGTTAAGAGCCGACGAGCGAAACGCCGCGAGTACATCCTCGTAACGGCTCAGAACCCAGGCGTCGAGGTCCTTATCGAAATAAGCCGGCTCGATGTGCGGAGACACCGGAGAATCGAACTCATCGCTACTCCAGATGGGTATGGACACCTCTTCTCCTGGTCTTTGCATATCGACTCCCACCTATAGTATTTACGTCGCGCGCCGAATGTTTGTCAGTGCTTTGTCATCGCTTGTCAACACTTTGTCATTGCTGATGACGTCGGTATAGTCCAATCGTTTGTTGCTTTTGAGGGCGCGCGGTTATAGCGCATTACTCTGGACACCACGCCGCAACCGCATGCCGGTGAGTGCGGCAAGCCATCGCTCAACCAGATTGAGCGATGGCATTTCTCCTCTTGCTGTAGAGCGACCCCAGCCTGGCCGCAAAAACAAATACGCGACGAGGGTGGGGCGCCCGAACTTTATACCTGCGGGAGAGATGCTCTAGCCGCGGGCGCTACCTTGCTTCGTTCTCGTGCCACCGGAGGTTGGGAACGAGTCTACTGCCTGGTGAACCACCGCTCGAAGCGTAGCAGAGCTGGACAACGATCCACTATTTAAGCGCTGCCGGACCTGGGAATGCACGCGCCGTTGAGACCGCATGCACCGGCGCGGCGAACAATTTCATAGCGTTCCTGCTGGACATATATACACCCCACGATAATGGAATCAGCACGACAAGCCACGCGGCAGTAATTTCCAACGAGTTCGATTTCCTTGACTCATTCATGAGCTTCGCTCCTCTTGTATCAGTGCGCCGGTCGGTCAGTCGCGTCCGCCGGCAATTTGTTCAACCAATATCTTTGGGCTACAGGGCGCACCAGCAGATTGGCAATGAAACCGATGAGAAGCACTCCGGCCATGATGTGCAGAACGGTGCGATAGGCAACCAATCTGTCCACACCGGCAGCGCGATCGTGATCCAGAATGCCGTTGACGATGAGCGGCCCGATAATGCCTGCGGTTGACCAGGCCGTCAGCAATCGACCATGGATAGCCGACACGTTGTAGCCGCCAAAGAGGTCCTTCAGATAGGCTGGAATCGTTGCGAATCCGCCACCGTAAAAACTCAGCGCCAGGCAGGCGAACAAGACAAAGGCAGGAACGGAGTTCAGTCCGGCAGAACTGGTCTTCGGCATCAGGAAATATAGTATGGGGCCCAGAGTAAAGAAGCAGAAATAAGTCGTCCGGCGTCCGATCCGGTCCGACACTGTGGCCCAGAAGAACCGCCCGCCCATATTGAAGAGGCTAAGCAAACCGACGAAACCGACAGCCGCGTCCGGAGAGATTCTTCCATGAAAGAAATCCTGGATCATCGGCGCGGCTTGTTCCAGGATGCCGATGCCCGCCGTGACGTTCGCGCACAACATAATCCAAAGCAGCGCGAATTGAGGCGTGCGCCATGCCTGCTGTACCGCCACATCGTGAGAGCTGATCAACCGATTCGAGCTTTGCCTGGGAAGATAGCCGTCAGGCTTCCATCCCGGAGCGGGCACGCGGATCGTGAGCACACCGAAGAGCATGAAGACGAAGTAAATTAAACCCATCGTGATCCAGGTAATGGGAATGGGGTTTGCGTGTCCATGCGCCTTATAGAACGCCATGAGTTGATTGCCGAGCGGGGCGCCGATGAGCGCGCCGCCGCCGAACCCCATAATGGCGAGGCCGGTGGAAAGACCGGGGCGGTCAGGAAACCATTTGATCAAGGTCGAGACCGGGGAAATGTAGCCCAGTCCCAGACCAATACCGCCTACGACGCCATAGCCGAGATAGATCAACAACAAGCTGTGCATTGCTGCGCCGGCGGAGGCGATCTCGAAACCGAGCCCAAAACAAAGGGCCGCATACATCATGGCCCGGCGAGGCCCTACTCTTTCGAGCCACGCGCCAAATAGCGCGGCGGAGACTCCAAGAACAGCAATGGCCAGGGAAAAAATGTAACCAACTTCCTTGAGTGACCACATGGAGCCGTCCGGGCCATGCAGGGCAAGGAGCGGATTCTTGAAAATCGAGAAGGAATAGACCTGCCCGATGCAGAGGTGAACGGCAAGTGCCGCGGGAGGAACCAGCCATCGACTGTACCCGGCTTTTGCAACCGAATGTTCGCGATCAAGAAACCCAATTTGCATAAGAATTCCGACCTGGGAAAGTACTTCGCGTTGTATCGTTCCGTGGCTTGTGGGGGATGCGGCGGCGGCACTTCGACGAGCGACAACAACATTCTCAAGATGCCGAAACGATCGTCAAACAAAGGATTTCAATGGGCCAATCGAAGATTCCGATTACGTCGCCGCTTCACCACTATACCGGGGCATGCCTCAGTAGCGTTTGTATGGCAGAAACTTGCCGGACATCGTGATGCTGACACGGTCGCCTTTAGGGTCTTCCTTGCGGCCGATCTGCATATCGAAGTCGATAGCGCTCATGATGCCGTCACCGAATTCCTCCTCGATGAGTGCCTTCCACGTTGTGCCGTAGGTTTGCACGAGCTCATGGAAGCGGTAGATCAATGGGTCCGTAGGAGGAACGTTGGACAAGGAGCCACGGTACGGAGGTTCCGTGAGCTGAACCGTTGTTTCCTCATCCAACTCGAACAGTTTTGCGGCATTCTCCGCTTCTTCTTTCGTGAGAGACATCTGCCCGAGAAGGGCGGCTGTGTAGAGAATGGGCGATCCCGTTCCAATTTGCGCCGCTATCCGCTGCCATGTGAGTTTTTTCTTCCGCTTGATAGCGAGAATTTTTTCTGTGATTTCCGCGCGTGTCATCGTGTTCTCCAAAGAAGAGACGGGCGAAGGGGAATTCGCCCGCCCCTGGTTGTCTTGGGATTGCTTTACTTTTTCACCGTGTATGAGTGTGCTCCGGTACCAGCGAGCTTGCCTCTATCGACGATCAGATACTCATCGCGAATGGGCTTGTTCTCGAAGAAATTTTCCAGAATTTCGCGCGTTCCTGCCGCGTAGCGTGCCTGGGCGGAAAGTGAGGTGCCGGAGATGTGCGGTGTCATGCCGTGGTGAGGCATCGTCCGCCACGGGTGGTCCGCGGGAGCAGGCTGCGGATACCAGACGTCCCCGGCGTATCCTGCAAGCTGACCGCTCTCAAGAGCGCGAACGATGGCGTCGCGGTTGCAGATGAGGCCCCTGGCTGTGTTCACCAGATAAGCGCCGCGCTTCATCTTGCCGATCAGTTCGTCATTGAACAGATCGAGTGTGCCGGGGTGGAGAGGAGCGTTGATCGTCACAACATCGCATACCTTGACCATGTCTTCTACACTGCTGTGATAGGTGAGCCCGACCTCCTTCTCGACGCTCTCGGGAAGCCGATGCTGGTCGAAGTAATGCAGCTTCACATCGAAGGGCTTCAGACGCTTCAGCACCGCCAATCCGATACGCCCGGCCGCCACAGATCCGACGTGCATGCCTTCAAGATCGTAGGAGCGCTCAACGCAGTCCGCGATGTTCCAGCCGCCTTTGAGCACCCATTGATACGAAGGCAGGTAGTTCCGCACGAGCGAAAGGATCGTCATCATGACGTGCTCGGAGACGCTGATGCTGTTAGAGTACGTCACCTCGGCGACGGTGATGCCATGCTTGATCGCAGCTTCCAGATTGACGTGGTCGGATCCGATCCCCGCCGTGATCGCCAACTTCAGCTTCTTCGCTTTTTCGATCCGTTCTGGCGTGAGGTAGGCGGGCCAGAACGGCTGGGAGATGACAACGTCAGCATCGGGAAGTTCGCGCTCGAAGACCGAGTCCAGGCCTTCCTTGTCGGATGTGACAACGAAAGTATGCCCGAGGCCTTCAAGATATTTTCTCAAGCCCAGCTCGCCGGACACACTCCCCAGAAGCTCGCCGGGAATAAAGTCGATGGACTGGGGCGTCGGAGCGGTCTGGCCGCCAGGATAGTGGTCGATCTTGGGAACATCGTTGCGAGCGTAGCTCTTGGGGTAACCGGTAACGGGATCGTCATACAGCACACAAAGTATCTTTGCCATTGTTTCCTCCAAACCTGTGGAAGCAACATTCTCAAACGGCAAGAATTACAGTCAAACAAAGAACTTCAATGGGTCCATCGAGAATATCGATTATGATGAAGCCGCTATGAATCAGCCGGCGGATCGGCGATGCGCCGCAGCATCTCCTGGCGAATGTCGGCCTGTTTTGCCAGGTCGAACAAGGCTCTTGTCATGGGAGCAAGAGGGTTACGATCGGAAGCCACGAGGCCGACAGCATGCGAGGCATCGGGTTCGACAAGAGGCAGCGCGACCAGCCCTTCCACTTTGCCGATTAACGAAAGAAATGAATTTGGAACAACCGTCGACCACTGGCCGAATTTCAGATGGGACCAGAGGGTGATCAGCGAATTGGTTTCGATAGCTGCGTTCACCTCTGCTCCTGCTTCATGAAAGTGCGTGTCGATAATCCGGCGGTTCTGCATGTCCGTTGTCAGCAGGCACAGGGGATAGTTCGCTGCTTCTGCCCAGGGAATTGTTCGCCGATTCTGTGTGGCTTGGCTTTCGCGAGTAAGGAACACGTAGTGCTCCATATACAGTTGAAGCCTGCGCACCCTGGCAAGCGGTTCATTATCGAGGTAGGTCATCCCTACATCGAGAGAAAGCTCATCGATTCCACGTTGAATCTCCATCGATGTAAGGCTGCGAATGACGGTGTGCGTATGAGGATGCAGCTTTGCAAATGGTGTTGTCAAAAGCGAGATCACAGGAAGCGTTACGGGTATCGCGCCAACCTTGAGACAACCAGTCAGGCCTGCTCTCATCTCGGAGAGGCTTTGTTGCAAGCCTTCGTAGTCGGCGATGACGTGCTTGGCCCACTCCAGAACCTTTTCGCCTTCCAGGGTGAGCCCCATAAAACGCTGTCCGCGCTCAACCAGCAGAACGCCAAGGCTCTCTTCCATCTGCTTGATTCCCGCGGAGAGCGTGGACTGCGTTACGCCACATACGACAGCAGCCCTTGCAAAGTGCTTTTCCTGCGCCAGAGCTACTAAGAATTCGAGATGTCGGAGGATCACGTTTCTTTCCCGAGTCAGATCATACTTGAAGCCGGGAAATGCCAGCATCCGAAAAGTCGCCGGGCTCCAATCTCTGACCGCCCCTTGGATGAGCGCCTCCTTGGTTTCGGCGTGTGGATAAATCTCCGAAATATGGGCTCGTTTTGGTATGACGAAAATGGAGGGAGCAGGCATCAGAATTGCGGGCTTGGTTTTGAAGGGCTTTCGCCCTGCTGACGAATGAAAAAACATCTTTGTGCGGATTCCAGCCAAAGGATGCCATTGTTTACGGGCTTAAAAAGCTACCTTCATCGTGGCAATCACAGCCAAGGCTCCTGGAGCGAGTCCTGGAGCGAGTCTTGGAGCGAGTCCTACAGCGAGTCATAGAAGACGGCTTGCCCCCTGGCATCAAGCTGCATCAGTAAATCGAAATCTGAGACGTTACGAGTGAGCACCACGCAGCCATTCTTAGACGCGGTGAGATAAATCAGCGCATCATTGAGCGCTTTGCGTTGCTCGTTCCTGCCAAATTGTTGCAGCCGTGCCAGAAGTCCTGCGAGGATGCCGGCTTCCCGCCATATTTCCCTGTCCGGCGCGAGTATGCGATGTTCTGGCCTTAACTCGATGGATGCTGCAATCTGGTGAATCGCGCTCGCAGTGTTCGGATGCTTCGGGTCCAGCAGACCTGTAAGAGCTGCCAATTCCGCCTCCGTAACGGTCGAGTGCCAGAGGCTTCCGGCCCGAAGAGCAATCTCGACATAATCCGGCAGGTTTCCTTGCAGAGCATCAATGTAAACCGTCGTATCGAGAAGCAGTTTAGGAAACGGCGGTTTAAGGTTCGGAAGAAACCTTAGCTGAGTGCGGTCGCGGTAGTCGAGTTGTTTGTGACGTTTCTCCGGCTTCAGCCGGCGCAGCGATTGTTGAAATACGGAGCTAGAACTCAAGGTCGAGATCCTTGCTCACCGTACCCCTCTGGGCAAGAAGCCAGTTGGCGTACTCGTCCTCGACCACGATGTTTGCCAAAGCGGCTTCGATCAGCTTGGAGTCTGATTGGATGCCTGTTTTTCTCTTTGCTTGTTCCACAAGCAGCGAAGGCATGCGGCCGCGGAGAGTAAGTGTCTTGCCGCCGCTCAGTAATCCCTGTTGCTCCGCGATGGACAGAGCGTCGCTGAGCCTACGGCTGCTCGCGGCAGGTTTAAGCCGCTTTGGATTTCGAGAACTCCGAATTGGAACTGCCTGGGCCATGCTGGAACCTCCGTATCAATGTAGCACAAGTATGGTTGATTTGTTCTACACTTTAGGCTTGCCGTCTCCCGGGTAAATACCGGCCTGTTGAATCGCGGAATGAACGGCCTGATGAGTCACGGAATGAGTGGCTTGAATGAACGGGATCAGCATCCTTGCTTTTCCGGAGGGAGCGTAAAGCTACAGCTCACGAATAAGGGTACTGGCTCAGTTTGAATTGTTTTGTAACAGGGCACGACTTGAGTCGTGCCGAAAATCCGGCTGATAAAGTCGTTGGGCTTCAGCCCAGTGTTCCTTCCCGAATCGCTAACGCAAAATTTCTTTCAGAAAGTTTGCATAGAATTAACCCCATTTATGCTTTACTCATAATCAGAACAGAAAAACGGCCCGATTCCAATCAAGGAACCGGGTCATTTTCTTTCAACTTCAAGAATGAAAAGCGCAGAAAAGGCGAACAAAACTCGACACACTGAAAATTGCTCGTAAAACAATATAAATAAACGCCTTAGATGGTCGATGTGCGGATTTTTTTATTTATTTGGTAACCTGGTTCGGTTATTTAAATGGTAAACACTGCAAATTGCAATAACTTAAATACAATCAACAACTTACCATATTATTGAACCTCAACCGGCAAACAAACCTTCGTAGTGGCGCTTCGATTCCGCAGCCATAGAAACGGCCGCTCCACGCACAGGTGCAGCGCCCCCGCCGTAATCAGGCAGAAAGCCGCATACACCGCCAGCCGTCCACCCATGCTTGCTCCGTGCAGGTGCGGAAAACACAAATCCACAACATGAATCAGCGCCTTGCTCGTCAGATAAAGCGAGTACGCCAGCGTCGCAATCAACCGCGCGCCAGGAATCTTCCACCGGCTCAATAAGCCGTTATTGCTGATGGACGAAGCAACAAGACACGCCAGCCCAAGCGCAAGAATGGGAAATCCCAGAATATCTCCCACCGCTGCCACTCCAGTCGCGGAAGCATAGCGGTCACGCGTCAGCCAGACTGCCAAAGCCACAAGCCCCACAGCCGCCAATGTCAGCGCATGGCCACGCCGCGCAATCCTCTGCCACCACACGGGCCGAAAGACGCGAACCGCCGCCAGCGCCACTCCCGCCACCAGACCATCCAGACGGCTATAAGTCGGGTAGTAGATGCGCGTCATATAAAGATTGCTCCACGAGTCGCCCGCGCGCTCCAGCGGCTGCAGCGTATGAAAAACAAAGTAGCCGCGAATCGCAATGCCGAAGAGAACGATACCGGCAATAACCGCAGCAGCTTTATAAGCAGAAGGCTTTCTCATCAGCACCAGAACGATGAGCGGCAGCAGCAGATAGAAATGCTCCTCCACGCAGAGGCTCCAGACATGCGAGAAGGTGCGCGGCCCGGCAGGCAGAAAGAAATTGTAGGTAAAAGTGAGGTACTTCCACACCGGAGCCATGCCATCGAACTCAGGCCACTTCGGAATCCAATAGTAAGCGCCAAGCACCACCAGATACGCCGGCAAAATCCGGTAAAGCCGGTTGCGATAGAACCCCCACAACCCTGGCCGCTGGCCCGTCGCATACGGTTTCAGCAACTGCGATCCAATCAGATACCCGCTGAGGACAAAAAAGAGATCCACTCCCATCCATCCGTATTCAGCAATGGGTTCGAGCCATGCAGGCAAGGTATTTTCGCCGCCAAAATCCAGGAGATGAAAGACCAGAACAGCAAGAATCGCAAGACTGCGGAGAGTATCGAGACCATGAAAGCGTGGACCGATCAAGCGAGGCTCGGAAAGGCGTACACCCGGCACGTAGGAGGAAGCTGAGTTGTTCAAAGGAGTGCGCCTTGGATAGGTTGAATCAAATTCAGCCTAGCGCATCTTCGATCTTGAAAGGATCTCGTCCAAAGCAAAGAAAAAAACCCGTACCTGCCAAGCCAACATCGCTCCGCGGATACGGGTTCTTTTCGTTCAGCAATCTACTGCAAGCTAACCGTCTTCTTCTCCGGCAGCTTGTCGCTCGATCCGCCCACCAGAAAGGTATACTCGCCCGGAACCAGCGACCACGCATTCTTCGCCTCATCCCAGATGGAAAGATACTTGCGGTCAATCTCCACCGTGACAGTCTTCTTCTCCTTCGGCCCCAGCTTTACCTTCGTAAAGCCCACCAGCCGCTTCGGAGGCTCCTGCGCGCTGGCCGGAAGCTCGGCATAAATCTCCGCAATCTCCGCGCCCTCGCGCTTGCCCGTATTCGCCAGCTTGAAGGTCACCGTCACCGTATCGCCCGTCTTCACATCCAGATCGGAGTAGCCATAAGTCGTATACGAGAGCCCATAGCCAAACGGAAACAGCACTGGCTTCTTCTCTGCGTCATACCACTTGTAGCCCACCTTCAGCCCTTCGTCGTAGTTGATCGGGAATGGCGGCAAACCCTTGGCCCACGTCTCCGGCGAAACCGGCCCGTCGAAGTGTACCGCTTGAGGCTTTGAGATTGTCGGATGCGGCAGATCCGCATCGCTCTTCGGGAAGGTGTTCGGCAGCTTGCCGCTCGGGTTCACTGAGCCGAACAACACATTGCCCAGCGCGTTCGCGCCGTCGCTGCCGCTGTACCACGCCTCCACAATCGCTTGCGGCGCATCCACCCACGGCATCGTCACCGGGCTGCCTGTCTCCAGCACCACCACCGTATGCGGATTCGCCTTGGTCACCGCTTCAATAATCGCGTTCTGGTCCACATCCTTATCGCCGTTCTTGTAGTTGGGCAACGCCAGCGAAGGCAGATCCATCCCTTCGCTCTCCCACTGGTAAGCAAACATCACCACCACATCCGCGCCCTTCGCAGCCGCCGCGGCAGCGACCGGATCCACACCCGGATCGAAGCTCACCTTCGCGCCCGGCGCACGTTGCTGAATCGCCTTCAGCGGCGAGCTCGGAAACCATATCTGCTGCTGCCAGTGCGTCGCGCCCTGTCCCGGAGGCAGAATCGCGCTGCCGCCAATCGGGTCCACCTGCGCGGAGCCGCCGCCGGAGATCATGCCCACATCGGAGTGCGCGCCGATCACAGCAATCGACTTCACCTTGCCGCTTTCAATCGGCAATATGTCCTTGTTGTTCTTCAGCAGCACAATGCCGCTCTCTTCAATCTTTCGCGAAGTCTCAAATCCCGCAAACGGGTCCACCACCGCGCGCTGCCGCGGATAATCAACCACTCCTACCGCGAACATCGACCGCAGAATCCGGTGAATATGCTCGTCCAGCTCCGCCTGCGAAATCCGGCCCGCTTCTACAGCCGCCTTGAACTTGTCGCTGTAAAAGAACTTGCCCGGCTGCTCTTCATCCAGCCCAGCCGCGGAAGCCTTCTCCGTCGAATGCGTCCCGCCCCAGTCCGACACCACAAAGCCCGGAAACTGCCAGTCCTTCTTCAGCACGTCCTTCAAAAGCCACTCGTTCTCGCACGCAAAGTCGCCATTCACACGGTTGTAGCTGCACATCACCGCCGCCGGATGGCCCTTGGTCACGCCGATCTCAAACGCCAGCAGGTCCGACTCGTGTCCCGCGCGCTTGTCGATCGACACATTTCCGGAATTGCGCCCATTCTCCTGGTCATTGAAGGCATAGTGCTTAATGTCCCCAATCACATGCGCCGACTGCGTACCCTCAATCAGCTTCGCCACCAGCGTGCCTGCCAGAATCGGGTCCTCGCCCAGGTACTCAAACGTGCGCCCATTGCGCGGCTCGCGCGTAAGGTTCGTTCCGCCGCCAAGCGTCATGTTGTATCCCTGCGCCCGCAGCTCGCGCCCAATCAGCGCCCCATACTCGTAAGCCGCATCCGGGTCCCAGCCTGCCGCGGCCGCCACGTTCGCCGGCAGTGCCGTCGCATACCGTCCATTCGCCTGGCTTGACCGCACGCCATACGCCGCGTCGCTCATATCGATGCCCGGAATCCCCAGCCTCGGCACGCCTACCGCATAGCCCACGCCACGGTTCGAAGCCGCATTCTCCGGCGTCACCGGATCGTCCGTCGGCATGCCGACGCCATGCAGCAGCGCAATCTTCTCATCCAGCGTCATCTCTTTCAGCACCAGGTCGGCGCGCTCATCCGGAGAAAGGCTGGTATTCATCCACGGACCCTTCGGCGGAGCCGGCGGGCGCTGCGGACGCTGCGCGTACAGCAGGATCGAGCCTGCGGAGGCAAGAGCCACGGCAACTACAGCCAGCCGGGCAGGGAAGCGAGACGGTTTCATAAGATCCCCTTACTCAAACGTTTGTTTTGAACGCTCCAATACTACCAATGCCCGCCGCTTACCCGGCAAGAACCATCTGATTCGTTTACAAAACTTAAGGCAGATTCGCCATTTACGATAGAGAAGAAGAACCATCCATAGAAGGACAACCGAACCAATGGCCGCACTGATTGACGCAATCGACGTTAAGCGCAAAATGTATTTCGAGCTTGAGAACACACCCTACCTGTGCCTCGATTTCGAAATCTCCACGCCCACAGCCCGCGGCGGCCAGACGCTCGTGCGCCTCAAAATGCGCAACCTGCTCACCCGCGCCGTCTTCGACAAGACCTTCAAGGCCGGCGAGAAGTTCAAGGTGCCGGATCTCGAAACCGACGAGGCATCCTATCTCTATAGCGACACCGACGGCTCCTATTTCCTCGATCAGGCCACCTTTGAGACCATCACCCTCTCCGCGGACAAGCTAGGCGACGCGCTCGATTTCCTCCTTGAAGGGGCCATCGTGCAGCTCGACAAGTTCAACGGCAATCCCATCGGCATCCAGCTGCCCCAGCAGGTCGAGCTCAAGGTGCAATACACCGAGCCCGGAGCGCGCGGCAACACCGCCAGCGGCGCCGTCACCAAATCCGCAAAGCTCGAAACCGGAATCGAAATCCAGGTGCCGTTCTTCGTCAAGGAAGGCGAATCCATCAAGGTCAACACCGAAACACGCGAGTTCGCAGGCCGCGCATAAGCGGCCTGCAGTTCGTTACCGATCGACAGGCCCGTTGACCTCAGTCGTGACAGGACCGCAGTGCCTCCCGTCCGATTCCCCATTTCTGAATACCTTCTAATAGTGAATCGATACGGAAGGCCTTCCGTGTGCCTGGACCCAGGATGTGAAGGATTCCAAGCCACCCTGTGCTGCGGCAGGCCCGTTGCAGCCCGAATCATCCATCAGCCCGAACTACGCTGAAAAATTTCAGTGCATCGGCTCCGCCTGCGAAGACACCTGCTGCCAGGGCTGGAATGTGCCCATCGACCGCGGAACCTATGAGAATTACGCCCAACTTCCGGCTGGTCCGCTGCGTACCCTGATCGATGAAAGCCTGCTCCGCGGTGAGGAAGGTTCCAGCCATGCTGAGTTCGCAAGGATACGGATGACCTCCAGCAACCAGTGCCCGCTGCTCACGGAGGTCCGGCTTTGCCGCATTCAGCAGGAGTTGGGAACGGACTTACTTTCCTACACCTGCGCAACCTATCCGCGCATCGTCCATTCCATCGGCGAGATACAGGAAACAGCCCTGGCGCTCTCGTGTCCTGAGGCCGTGAGGCTGGTTCTCCTGAACCCCGCGCTGCTCGAAACCGAAGCTCCCACGGACAGGCCTTCGTCCGAGGGGTGGGAGACCGCGACAGACTGCTCCCGCAATCAGCCGGTTGCGGGACCAGTCGTGCCGGACTCCGAGTTGGAATCCGGAGACGGCGCGCGCGATGTGCGGTTGCACTTCTGGCCGATCCGGAAAACGGTGCTTGCGCTGATTCGGAATCGGGCCTACCCGCTGTGGCAGCGGCTCTTTTTGCTTGCCGTGCTTTGCTGGCGTCTCGACGAGCTCGCAAAGGGCAAGCTGCAACAAAGCGTCATGGCATTGCTTGCGGATTTCGATGCAACCGTAGCTGCCGGATCTCTGCGCCCGACTATGGCAGCCTTGCCTGTTGACGTTGAAGCGCAGTTGGATGTGGTCTTGCGTCTGGCGGGTGTCATGTTGCACCGCTCGAACGTTACGCCTCGGTTCGCTGCGTGTGTTCAGTCATTTGCGGCAGGTATCGGTAACGATCGGAACGCTACGCTGGCAGGTGCGGCCGCTCGATACGCGGAGGCGCAGAAGCGTTATTATGCCCCGTTCTTTCAGGCCAATCCGCACATCCTGGAGAATTATCTGATCAATATCGTCATCCGGCGCCAATTTCCATTTGGGCGCGATTGGATGCGGAAAGATGCGCAAAATGCACCCCTGGATTCCGGGATGCATCTCCACGAGCTTTCCATGAGCCGCGAGCTTATACAGCTTGTGGCTCAGTTCACGCTGATGAAGGGCTTGTTGATCGGCGTGGCCGGCGCTCATCGCCAGGACTTTTCCGGCGAACATGTGGTGCACACAGTGCAGGCTGCCAGCAAGCATTTTGAACATCACCCCGAGTTTCTTGACCGCATCCACGCCCTGCTCGTTGAAAGCCGGATGGATGGCATGCACGGGCTGGCGATCCTGATGCGCGAGTCTTTGAATGAGAGTGAACAGGCCACCTCCCGGCAAATGCCGTCTGTTGCATTCCCGAAGGCTGATTTGGACGGCAGCGCTTTGCGTGAATCGCCTTCAATGTTCAAAATGTAGCTCGAACGTAATCAAAATCACCTCCGGCGCGGTCCCAATCCGCATCGGAGGGCCCCACGTCCCCACGCCGACTGAAGTTAACACCTGCAGGTCTCCAAACGCATGCAGCCCGCGCGTAAACCTGCCAAAAATCCGCTGCGTGATCCACGTATAAGGCAGAAACTGCCCCCCATGCGTATGCCCGGAGAGTTGCAGACCAAATCCCGCCTGCTCCACCATCGGCAGCCGGTTCGGCACATGGTTCAACAGAATTGCCGCGCGCCCACGATCCACCTGCATCTTCTCCAGAATCCCACGTAGCCGCAGCGGAAATGTCGTATCCGCATAGCGCACACCAGCCACCTGCACGCCGTCCACATCGGCCAGCTCATTCCGCAGCACACGAAAGCCGCCTCCGCGCAGCGCCGCCTCATAAGCTGCCTCATCGCCAAACTCCTCGTGATTTCCGCCACAAAAATAAACCCCCAGGGGAGGGTTTACCTCAAAGAGCGGCGCAGCCAGCTTTGCGGGATTCACCTTCGAGCCATCGTAAAGATCGCCCGCAATAAAAATCACATCAGGATCCAGCCTCCGCGCAATCCCTGCAATGCGCCGCGCAAAGCCCGCGCCATTCACATGCCCCAGGTGCAGATCGCTCAGCATCAGTGCCTTCCGCCCGCGCCATGCATCCGGCAGGTTCGGCAGTTCAATGGTCAGCTTCCGCTCGCGAATCCGTCGCGCATTCACAAAGCCGTACAGGCTCACCATCAGCGCCAGCGCCAAAAGCGTATCCGCAATCCACACACGCGGCTGTGCCTCATGAGCCGCATCCACCCAGTGAATGGGCAGCGCCATCAGCCAGCACAGGCACGCTCCCCACACCAGAAAATTCAGCACGCCCATCCAGCAGCATGCCATCGTGTAGCAGACCCTGACCACCGCATTCGTCCAGCGAAAGCTCGGCAGCGTAGCCGCTACAAAGCTGAAAGAAAGCACCGCCAGCGCAATGGCAAGCACATGCCGCGTTTCAATTCCAAGCGGCCAGAAGCTCACAGCCGTCACATAAAGGAACCAGTGACCGAGGCAAAGCAAAGCCTGAATAAGAACAATGCCGAGTGCCGGCCAAACCTTCAATCCGATCTCCCAAAGGGGCTGGCGACGTCAAAAGGCCCTCTCTCCATAATGCCGGAAAGAAAATAGGGAAGCCATGAATTCTCGCCTTCTGTTGACTTCACGGATTCCACGCCGCAGCTCATCTCACATGAAACAATAACAACGTATGCCTCAACCGCCGCCCAACGCGCTCGGCGTCTACATCTCGATCCCGTTCTGCCGCTCCAAGTGCACCTACTGCAACTTCGCCTCAGGTGTCTATCCTGCCAGCGAGCACACGCGCTACATCCATCGCCTCATCGAGGACATGCGCCGGTCGCACGCCTGGGCCGCGCAGATGGGCGGCGATCTCCCGCGCACCGTCGATACCGTCTACCTGGGCGGCGGCACGCCTTCTTTGCTTGAGCCGCATCTCATCGAACGTCTCTTCGCCGCTCTCCGCGTTGAATTCCATCTCACGCCCGACGCCGAAATCACCGTCGAGTGCGCCCCGGCACAAATTGCCGACGCCACGCTAGCCGCATTAGCTCAAGCCGGCGTCAATCGTGTCAGCCTCGGCGTGCAGTCATTTATTGATCGCGAAGCCCATTCCAGCGGTCGTCTTCATAACCGCGCCGCCGTCCTCAGCGATCTCCAGCGCCTTCGCTCCGCCGGCATCACCAACCTCAACATCGACCTCATCGCAGGCCTCGCCGGTCAGACCTTCGCCTCATGGGACGAGTCACTCGCCGTCCTCCTCGACACCGGCATCCCGCACGCCAGCATCTACATGCTTGAAGTTGATGAAGATTCGCGCCTGGGCCGCGAGATGCTCTCCGGCGGCGCGCGTTATCACGCTGAACTCGTTCCATCCGACGATGCCATCGCCGGCATGTATGAAACCGCCGTCGAGCGTTTGGCGGCATCCGGTCTCGCGCAGTATGAAATCTCCAACTTCAGCCGCCCCGGCCTTGCTTCGCTTCACAATCTCCGCTACTGGCAGCGCCGCCCGTACCTCGGCCTCGGCCTCGACGCCTCTTCCATGCTCCTCGATTCCGAAGCCGCTTATGCATTGCGCTCCAAAACCGCAGACGATCTCAAATCGTATCTCGAAGACACCGAATCCCCCGAAACCGCATGGCTCTCGCCCGACCGCCGCCATGAGGAAGCCTGGTTCCTCGGCCTGCGCATGAACTCCGGCGTCAACGCATCGGCATTAGCAACCGAATTCGGCCACAGCCGCGTAGCCCCAGCACTCGAAGCCGCAAATCGTCTTGCGCAAGATGGCTTACTCACCACAGACGGCGACCACATCCGCCTCACTCCACGCGGACGACTACTCTCCAACGATGTCTTTCAGGAATTTCTCTCGCTTGATGCGGACGAAAGCGAAGCACAGCCCCCCGTTTTCGAATCGGCTCTCGAATCACGCAACTGAGAGTTTCGCCTACCAGGCCAGCAAATCCTCACCCGATGTAGGCGAAAGAAACGTCACCGGCCTGGCCAGCGCCTCCATATCATTCCCCGCGCAGCGAATATTCTCCGGACCCTCTTCTTTCGCCAACCGCAAAGCCTCTTCCGCCTCACGCAGCACAATCACGGGCGAACGCCCCGCGCTTGCCGCCACGCCAAAGCAAGCCGAGAGCCGCACCACATGCCCAGCCGCATGAAACGGCGCAGAGAAAACCTCCGCGCGAATCCTCTCCGCCAGCAGCACTGCATTCACCGTACTGCACCCAGGAAGCCCGGCCAGAAACTCATCCTTTCCCGTTCTCCCAAACAGATCGTACGTACGCAGCAGCCGCGTTGTGCGTTGCGCCACTTCCACCAGCAGCCGGTCGCACGCCTCTGTGCCCAGCCGCAAATTCCAGTGCCCAAAATCATCCACATCCAGCAGAATCAGGCTCAGCGGCGTATTCATACGCTGCGCGCGATCCGTCTCGCGAAACAGCCCAGCCAGCACCGCCGCCCGGTTCTGCGCGCCTGTCAGCGGGTCTGTCTCTGCGGAAAGCGCCACCGTCTCGCGCAACTGCTCCAGCTCCCGCTTCTGCTGGAACCACCGCAGCGCCCGCTCCACGCGCAGGCGCAGAAAATCCGGTCCGCAGCCAAAGGGAATCACATCGTCAATCACGCCATCGGCAAGCCGCTCAGTCCAGATGGGCGTAACGCTGTCCGTATACAGCACAATCGGAAACGGCATCCCCATCGTCCCCGCCTGCGCCGCAGCCAGCAATTGATCCGTAGGCGCGCCAGGCAGCCGAGGGTCCAGCAGCAGCAGATCCAGAACAGGGCAGAGAGGAGCCGGAGCAGCCACGCGAGCCAGAACATCGTCACTGCTTAACGCAATTTCCACTCGCACGCCATTCACGCGCAGCGCCGCCTCCGCTGTTTTCAGCAGATCCGGCTCTTGCGAAGCAAGAAGAAAGACAGGTTGGTGTTCTTCAGCCATCGTGCTCATCCTCAACAATGGCTGCATCGGCTGAGATTGGAAATGGTTGAGAATTTGAGGCAGGAAATAAGGGTCAGCAACGGTAACGAACAGGGGACGATTCTCCCACATTAGTCACCTTTAATTTTTGGAGGGAGCAGGGGCCTTGAGGCTCCTGAAGACAAGCCAGAGGAGGAATCGGGGCTTTAGCCCCTGGGCTTTGATGTAGCACACAAGCTGTCTTACTTGCGGATGTGCATCATCCCCACGTAAATGAGATCGGCAACTCTACATCCGGATGCAAACTCTTATGCACCGGGCAGGCATGCGCCGCGCGCTCCAGCTTCACGCGGTTCTCTTCGCTGATTCCAGCCGGCATCTGAATCTTCACCGTCAGCCGTTCAATCCTGCGGGGCGGAGCGCTGGTCATTTCCTTGTCTACTGTCGCTGTAGCTCCGGACATATCAATGCCAAGCGTCCGCGCCAGAAGCCCCATGGTTGTCAGGATGCAGGTTCCCAGCGCAGTCCCTACCAGGTCCGTAGGAGAAAAGCTTTCACCGCGCCCCTGGTTATCCTTCGGAGCGTCCGTGCTCAATACCGTTCCCGAGGGCCCATGCACCGCACTGCAATGCAAGTCGCCCTCGTACTTCATCTCGATCGAAACCATGCCAGCCTCTTAATCCACAAAATCCACTTGCGGTTTCACCGTGATCACGCCACGCTCGTATCCCAGCTCCAGCAGCTTGCGAATCGCCTCGCGTCCGTCAGCGCCGTAATCCAGCGTGCGCTCATTCACATACATGCTCACAAAGCGGCTTGCCAGCGTCGTATCCAGGTCGCGCGCAAACTGCATCGCATACTCCAGCGCCTGCTCGCGATGGTCCAGCCCATGCTGAATACTGTCGCGCAGCGCCTGTGAGCAAATCTTGTGTACATCCGCGCCCAGCGACCGCCGAATCGCATTGCCGCCAAGCGGCAGCACCAGCCCGGTCGTCTCACGCCACCACACGCCCAGATCAAGCACCTTGTACAGCCCGCTCGTCGCATAAGTAAGCTGCCCTTCATGAATGATCAGCCCCGCATCGTACTTACCCGCCTGAATCGCAGGAATAATCTGATCAAACGGCACAACCTCGGTCTCAAGCTCAGGATTGAAAACCTTCAGCGCCAGAAATGCCGTCGTCAACGTCCCCGGCACAGCAATCTTGATCTTGCGCAGATCCTCCGTCGTAAGTTGGCGGCTCGCCACAATCATCGGCCCGTAACCCTCGCCCACACTGCCGCCGCAGCCCATCAGCGTGTAGTTTTCCTGCACGTAGGGATACGCATGAAAGCTGATCGCGGAGATGTCGTAGAACGCCTCACTCTGTGCGCGCCTGTTCAGCGCCTCAATGTCCGTCAGCGTATGCGAAAAGCGGTAGCCCGGCACACGAATCTTGTTCGTGGCCAGACCGTAAAACATGAACGCATCATCGGAGTCAGGGCTGTGGGCAATCGAGATAGTGCGAATCTCAGAGGAAGAAGCGACGGAATCGGACTGCGAAGAACTCACGAAACAGTACATCCTTTCAACAGAAACTGGTCAGGCAAATCCTTAAATTTAGTGGTGCGCTTAGTTAGCGCGGCGAATCCGCGATGCACCCGCTCCAACACCAGCGGCAGCAGCAATCTTCAGCGCCTCGCCCGGCAGAAACGGCAGCACCGCCTGCGTAAAGACCGTAGCTGCTGTTGCATGTGTCGCCCCATGCGTCCACAGCGCCAGCCAAACAGCCCCCGTTGTAAGAATCAGTGCATCGCCAGCAGCAGCGGCAATCAATCCCCATCCAAACTTGCGATTGCTCCGCCGCCACAAAACAGCAATCAGCGCAGCAGCCACCGGATACGCCATCAGGTATCCGCCCGTCGGCCCAAGCAAGTGAGCCATGCCGGAAAGCCCCGCAGCGCCCGGCGCAAACACAGGCAATCCCACAGCGCCTTCAGCCAGATAGGTCAACAGCGTAGCAAAAGCCATCCGCGGCCCAAGCAACAGACCCAGCACCAGCACCGCAAAGGGCTGCAGCGTCAGTGGCACCGGCGTAAAGTACAACGGAATCGAAACATGCGCGCATGCCGCCACAAACAGCGTCCCTACCAGCACAATTCCGCCTGCGCGAAGTGCCGCGGTCCCGCGCGTTTCCTGCGCATTCCAAGCCCACTGCATCGATGCGGGTTTGTTCATTTGCCTTCCTCCGTATGAATTTCTTCTTCCGCTGAATGCGGCTCCTGCGTCTGCTCCGCCTGCTTATGTCTGCGCCATATATGGCGCGCCACGCCTGCAGACGCAATTAACAGCGCCGCTACAGACGCGAAGAGTGCAATCATGAGCCATCGCATGAGGTAGTACGCGGTCTTTCTTTCTGTTTGCCGTCCTGCGGCGCGGCTTCAAAAGCATGCGCGATCGCAAAAACAAATCAGGCTCGACAACAAATCCGCTGAAGCCAAGAATACCAGACCAAGCCGTCAAAATCCGGGTCGCCACAGGCCACAACTACTCCGCCACACGCTCGCCCAGCACACTCTGCATCCAGTTGAGATACCCCGCGCTTCCAGCCTCCACCGCCAATATAAGAAACTCCGGCGTCTCATAACTATGCAGCGCATGCAGCCGCGCTTCGAGAGCGGAGATCCGCGCCGCATCCGTTTTCAGCAGCATCAGCGTCTCCGTAGTCAGCTCCGTCTTGCCCTGCCACTCGTAGATCGACTCCACGGAAGGAAGGATCGTCGCGCACGCCACCAATCGCTCACTCACCAGCACGCGTCCAATGCGGCTGGCCTCACCGGCACTTGCCACCGTGGTCAGAACAATTCGCGCAGTCGTCGGAGATTCAGCCACGCTTCGCCTTTCAGGGATGATAGCTGGCAAGCAAATCATCCAGCAGGATCAGTTGCATACCAAACGGCGCAGTCAGGCCACGATCATTGGCGAGAAATGCTCTTGCTTTTGCATTCCGAGCAGTCGCAATTTGAATCGCATCTGGTGTTCTCAGTCTTTCGGCAGCTCGAAGTTCCGCAGCCTCAACAGCGATTTCATGCGAAACAGCTATCGTTTTCACATGAGCAGATTTCAGCAGAATGTTCGAGTATTGCTGAGCCAAAAATAAGTTGGCGCGGCGAATTGGATGGACAAGAACCTCAGTCAAGGTGAGCGCTGAAGTTACAACTTCGATTTCGCCCTTATCTACAGAGGCAAAGAATGGATCAAGCAGCGGAAGATACGTCGGATGCTCTTCGACAAAATAAATAAGGGGCGCGGAGTCTAGCCCCACGACCTTGCCATGCAGCTTCTTTATCCATTCCATGAATAACGTTCGCTGTGGATGTACTCCTGGGCGTCAATTCCTTCCCAGATTTCTTTCCCGAGGCCGCGCAGCTCAAGAATGCTGTGTCGAGGCTCTGACTGCGAATCCGGAGCCACTCGAATTGATAACTCCTGAATCAGGTGCAGCTGTTCCTCGTGGCTTAGCGAAGCAGCCATCTGCAGCACGTTTTTGTAGGCGGTAGTAGCCATGTCAATGCCTTCAATACATCATAGCCCAACTTTGGACAATGTCTTCATGAAAAGGCAGCGCTACGAACGTGCCCGCTTGCCCTACCCCACCCCGGAAAGCAAGTACCCACCTGAGGCCGGGAGCGATCCTGAGCCTGTCGCTGACAACGGCCGCCGTCCCTCTTTTATACGCAGCGGAGAATCGGAGGCCTCCGGGTCGAAACAAAGCCCGTCTGCAGGCGCTTATTGCTGTTGCGAGGAAGCTGCTCCACGCCATATACGGGATATTTCAAACCGGCCTGAAGTATGAGGGGACAAAGCTGTTTCCACGGATCGCTTTTCCTGACACGCGCTCTTTCTCATCAAGAGCGCGTGTCAGGGTACTAATCCATATCTGACCGAATTTGCAGTCAGATTGCCAATGATCTAGCGCAGAGTCTCATGATTAGAGTCCTTTATATGACGAGCGCCCTCTTGGGATGATGAGGCGCCGATATGAGGGAAATAGCCCCTCAAAAAGAAGAAACCGCAGAAGGATGGCCGAAATAAGAAGAGAGCTATATCAGATCAGGAAAACTTCGATTTATCGGCTTTGTGTAAAGTACATCCTTCCGGATAAATTTCGTTTTTCCTCTTGACAAGAAAAACGGGGGTTCGCGCTTTGTTCTGCGTGAGGGTATCATAGGCGATTTAAGCGATACGAAGGAGACACGGCATGAAGATTGTTTCTGTAATTGCGCGTTATCTGCTGGGACTGATGTTCACGGTCTTTGGCCTGAATGGATTTCTCCATTTCATTCCCCAGGGACCGCCGCCGGCGAATCCGCTGGCGGTACAGTTTTTTACGGCGATCAGCGTATCGCATTTTGCGGCGTTCTTCTTTGCGGTGCAATTGGTTGGCGGGCTGCTGCTGATTTCGGGCTTCTTTGTGCCGCTGGCTCTGACTCTGCTTGCGGCGGAGCTGTACAACATTCTTGCTTTCCACCTGACGCTTTTGCCGGGCATCGCTCCCGGGCTGGTGGCGTGTGCGCTTTGGGTGCTGGTGTTTTTGCAGTACCGCGAGAGCTTTGCGGGGATTCTGGCGGCTAAGCCTGCAGTGCGGGGGTGACTGAATGGCGTCCGAAAGACGGGAGGGCTGGCTTTTGTGCTATCCCACCCATGCGCGATAAAGCCGCGCATGGATGGGGCACCGGTGATCTTCTACAGACGCCAATCATGATTGCTGAGTAAACGAGAAGCTCTGACGCGGAATTTAGCGCTGGCCGTAGGTGGCTTTGGGGCCGTGCTTGCGGTTGAAGTGGAGTTCGTGGACGTGCGTGGCCAGGCCGGATTCCGGTGCGCCGAGAAGCGTGCTGCGGAAGGCGAGGCGCGCTATGTATTCCATCACATCAGCGTTTTCAAGGGCGGCGGCGGCGGATTTTCCCCAGGCGAAAGGCGCGTGGCCGGCGCAGAGGACGCCGGGAATTTCGAGCGGATTGAGATTGTGCCGGCGGAAGTAGCGCACGATGACGGCGCCAGTGTTGAGCTCGTAGCCGGAGGCGACTTCCTCTGGTGTGAGCTCTTCGGTGCAGGGGATGGGGCCGTGGAAATAGTCGGCGTGGGTGGTGCCGAGGCAGGGGATGGGGCGGCAGGCCTGCGCCCATGCGGTGGCGAACTCGGAGTGGGTGTGGATGATGCCGCCTATGGTGGGGAATTCTCGATACAGAAGAAGATGGGTGGCGAGGTCGCTGGAGGGGCGGAGGGTGCCTTCAACGACGGTGCCGTGCAGATCTGTGATGACGAGGTCTTCCAGGCGGAGGGTGGCGTAATTGACGCCGCTGGGCTTGATGACCACTAGAGGATCGGAGCCGGAGCGGTCAATGCCGCTGGCGTTGCCCCAAGTGTGCGGGGCGAGGCCGCGGCGGGAGATTTCCTGGTTAGCGTGGAGAACTTCGTCGCGGAGGGATGAGAGGAGCATGGGGTAAGTGTAAAGGCAAGGACTAAGGGACCTGGGGACTGTGGGACTGCATCGAGATACTAAAGTGGCTGTAAACTTGCAGGGAGTGAACCCGTCTGACAAAGTAATGGCTGCTGGAACTCTATTGGAACCGATTGCGCCGGCTGCGGCAGAGACGATTGCCACACAGGATTTTTCTCTTGTGGCGACGAATTACCGCGTTCAGATTTACCGGTTCCTGCTGTCAAGCACGCGGGATGTGGACCTGTCCGAGACGCTGACGCAGGAGTGCTTCCTGAAGGCGCACCGGAACTGGGCGGGCTTTCGCGGGGAATCGACGGCGCTGACGTGGCTGATGCGAATCGCCATTAACGTTCTGAAGGACCACTGGCGGAACCGGCGGATGCAGTTCTGGCGGCAGACGCGGGTGAACGCGGTGGATGCGGACGAGGCGAGCGACTGGTTGCCGAGCGGGGAGAGTTCGCCGGAGCAGCAGTTGCTGGCTCGGGAGCGCGTGAAGCACGTCTGGCGCGCGGTGGAACGGCTGAGTGGCAGGCAGCGAACGGTATTTATGCTGCGGTATGTAGAAGAGATGGATATTGCGGATATTGCGGCCTCAACGGGGCTGAGTGACGGTACGGTGAAGGCGCATCTTTCAAGGGCTGTGAGCCGGGTGCGGGCCGAGCTGGGAGAGAGACGATGATGGCGGACGAGAGAGATGGAATGCGGGACGGGATGCTGGATGCGGAGCTGGATTCGGCTCTGAAAGACTTTCGGCGAAGCGTGCATGCGTGGAGCGAGGCGGAACTGAGCAGGCCACGGATGGTGAAGGCGCCGATGCGGACGGCAGTGTGGCGCATGGCTGCAGGCTGGGCAATGGGCTGCGTGCTGGTGCTGGGCGTGGGTTCTGCCGGAGTGTACGAGCATGGGCTCCGGGTGGAAGCGGCTCGCGAACAGGCGAAGGTGGCTGCAGAGCAGGAGGCGCAGCGGAAGCTGGCGGCTCAGAATGCGGCTCTGGATGAAGATGCACTGCTGCTGCATGTGGATTCCGACGTGGCGCGACAGGTTCCGGCCGCGATGGATCCACTGACCGGGCTGGTGGATACAGAAGATGCTAAACAGCAGTAAGAGTTAATGTGCTTCCTTCGGTTTTTCTCTGCATCGTATTGATATGCATAGATATGTGTGTGTCGCGCACAAGGCGCGGCATGGGCCGGAATCCATATTGGCTAAGGTCTTTTGGGAAAGATAAACGGTTTTGAACCCGATTCTGGAGTCAGGGAGATTGGTAATGATAAAGGCAAGGTTGGTACGGACGATGGCAGTTGCAGCGCTGACGCTGGCTGGGGTGGCGGCAGGGGCGCAGGCGCCGGGTAGTCCGGACGGCCAGGGCTTTGGTGGGCTTGGTTTCAGGGGGCATAGGCCTCCGATGGAGCGGGCGCTGGGACCGATGGGTGAACCGCAGGGGCGGTTCTGGAACAATCCGGCGCTTATGACGAAGCTGAAGCTGACGGATGACCAGCGTAAGGGCATGGACCAGGTACTGCAGCAGCACAGGACGACGCTGGTGGATCTGCACGCGAATCTGGAGAAGGCCGAGCTGGCGCTGGAACCGATGATGAAAGAAGACCAGCCAAACGAATCGCAGATTCTGGAGCAGATTGACCGGGTGGCGCAGGCGAGGGCGGAGCTGGAGAAGGCGAATGCGCGTTTTCTTCTGGCGATTCGCGCGAAGCTGACGCCGGAGCAGTGGAAGAATCTGCAGGAGCTGCGGGCGGAGCGGATGGCGCAGTTCCACCAGCAGGGGGGGGCGCAGGGAATGTCGCGGCATCATGACGGGGCTCCGCAGGGCGGACCCCAGGGTGCGCCGCCTACGCCTCCACAGGAGTAAATTCTTCTAAGTTTTTTATTGCTATGAATGTAACCGTGTAAAAAACGAATTCGTCAGACCGTATAGCAGAGAGCAATCTTACGGTTTGAAACAAGAACCGCTGGCGGCGCGGAGGAGCGATCCTCGTGCCGCCGATTTCTTTGGGCAGGGATCAGGGAGCAGGGATCAGGGAGCAGGGCCGAAAGCAGCGAGCCAGCGAAAAGCTAATTCAGAGGGAGACGGCGGCCAGGGTGAGGACTGTAAAGTCGTCATCCTGGCCGAAGTTTCGTGCCGCGATTTCTGGCGGTGGGCTATCCGTTGTGGCGGCGGGCAGCAGGTCTTCCGCCGCGTGAGTTTCTGTTCTGTCCGAAGGGACGGAAAGGCCGCGAGGGACGATTTGGCTGGGACGGACGTGCGGGCTTGGTGGCAACGGCGGGTTCGGCTGCCATTTCCACGCGCTCTCCAGTGCCCATCATCATGGCGCTCACACGAAATTTTGTGGGGGCAATGGTGAGCGTGCGCTCCATTTTGCGGAGTGCCTTGGACTCGTCGGGAGCGGCGAAGGTGGAGGCGATTCCGCGGCTGGAGGCGCGGCCGGTGCGACCTACGCGGTGGACAAAGTCTTCGGCTTCGCGGGGCATGTCGAAGTTGACGACGTGTGCGACGTCGGCAACGTCAATACCGCGCGCTACGACGTCCGTCGCAACGAGCACGCGATGACGGCCTTCCGCAAAGCCACGCAGGGCTGCGCTGCGCTGTGACTGCGAGCGGTCGCCGTGGATGGGAGCTGCTGCGAAGCCGGCCTTGGCGAGCCGCCGGGCGACTTTATCCGCTCCGTGCTTGGTGCGAACGAAGACCATGAAGCTGCCGTTGCTGGTTTCGAGAAGATGCTCGAGCAGCTCCTGCTTTTTGTCCGTGGGAACTTCAAATGTCTGCAGCTCAACGTTCGGCGAGGGCTTCAGCTCCGTGGAGATTTCGATGCGCACTGGATTTTTGAGGTACAGGGCGGCTACTTCGCGGATGGCTGGGCTCAAGGTGGCGGAGTAGCAGAGGGTCTGCCGATCCGACGACAATACGCCGGCGATCCGCTTGATGGCGGGTTTGAAGCCCATGTCCAACATGCGATCCACTTCGTCGAGCACAAGCATCTTCACGTCGCCGAGATTGACGAGGCGGCGCGAGAGATAGTCTTCGAGGCGGCCTGGTGTGGCGACGATCAAACGCGCGCCCATGCGAATGGCCTTCAACTGGGGCGCTTCCGCGAGTCCGCCGCAGACGAGGGCAACTCTGCCCTGGTTATTCGTGAGGCTGCGCCAGGCTTCGAGCACCTGCATGGCCAGCTCGCGCGTGGGCAGCATGATGAGAGCCTTGGTTTCCTTGGGGCTGACGGCCATGCGCTCGGCGAGGGGGATCAGAAAGCTGAGCGTCTTGCCTGTGCCGGTCTGCGCAGTCGCGAGAACGTCGCGTCCTTCCAAAGCTGGAGGAAGAGCGGCGGCCTGGACCGGGGTGAGCTGGGTAAAGTTGGAGCGGACAAGCTGATTCTGTATTGCCTGCGAGAGGGGTAGTTCTGAAAAGAGTTTCAATGTATTCCTGTTCTGCGTCGAGACCGGGGATTCCTATTCTCCGAATTGACTCCGGAGTCATCCATGAATCCACTGCGGCCGATGCAGTCGCTAGTGTCCCGTTAGCTGCGCGAACAGTGCTTTGCGCTGGGCGGGAAATTGCCAAAATTATGCAGGAAACCGAGGGGAAGCGCCGATTGAACGCCGATTCAAGATTTGCCACACATATCGCGTCTTGGACTGCGAAACGCTGTTGCGTTGCAGTCTGGTCCGGTCAGTCCTACAAGGAGGAAGAACCTTGACTTCAATGGACCATCACGCTGAGGGCCTGGGG
>NZ_JBEKYX010000070.1:0-21263 GCF_049510455.1 Occallatibacter sp.
AGCCCCAGGCCGCAACATCAGAGCATCTCTCCCCAAGGTATAAAGTTCGGACGCCCCACCCTCATCGCGTATCGCCGCGTATTTGTTTTTGCGGCCAGGCTGGGGTCGCTCTACAGCAAGAGAAGAAATGCTCTAAGCGACGCGCGGAGATTCCTGTGCGAGGGGGAGGATGCGGTTGGGGGCACGGAGGAGGCGGGAGATGTCGGCGGCGGGCATGGGGCGGGCGAAGTAGTAGCCCTGGCCGTGGCTGCAGCCCAACTGGCGGAGGATGGCGTACTGCTCCAGGGTTTCGATGCCTTCTGCGATGACGCCGATGTCGAGGGCGCGAGCTAGCTCGATGATGGTGCGGACAATGTGGAGGGCTTGGTCGCCATCTTGAAGGCGAGAGACGAAGGAGCGGTCGATCTTGAGGGTGTCGAAGGGGAAGGAGTGGAGACTGGAGAGCGTGCTGTAGCCGGTGCCGAAGTCGTCCATGGAGAGCGAGACGCCGAGACCGCGCAGGCTTTGAAGAACCTCGGATGCCGCCTGAACGTCGTGGATGAAGACGGACTCTGTCATTTCAAGGCCAAGCTGGCGGCCTGTGGCTCCGGCCTGAAGCAGGAGCGAGTGGACGTGATCCTTGAGGCCGGCGCGGAGAAACTGGCGCGCAGAAAGGTTTACACAAACTCGCAGCGAGCCGTTGTCCGGACTCTCCTGGGTCCATGCCTGGATCTGTGAGCAGGCCTCGGCAAGACCCCAGTCTCCGATGGAGTGGATGAGGCCGCACTGCTCGGCGGGAGGGATGAAATCCATGGGCGGGACGAGGCCGCGCTCAGGATGGCGCCAGCGGATGAGGGCTTCAAGGCCGACGATACGAAGAGTATCGATCTCGACTTCAGGCTGGTAATAAAGCACGAATTCGTTGCGTTCCAGAGCGTGATGGAGGTCTGATGCCGAGGGCCAGTTTGCGTGCGCGGCGGAGCGGCCACGGTGCTGCGAGCGGCGCAGGAGGCTGGGCTGATTGGCGGCATCCCTAAGGCGGAGGCGGCGCAGCTCGACATGGCTTGAGACCATGGCGGCCATGTCTTCAAAGCTTTCGATTTCAGCGGGCGTGAGCGGGGTGCGCTCTGTGCCGTGGAGCAGGGTGAGGGTGCCGACGATGTGGCCGGCGAGACGAATGCCCGCGCTGGCGACGAAGTGGAAGCCGCGCTTACGCATCTGGATGGCCTGGCTGCTCTGCTCTGCGGTGCAGTCGGGAATCACGATGATGCCGCCCTGAGCATGGACGAGATCGAAGAGCGACATGCCGCGAGGCAGCTCGTCGGGGCCGTGGCCGTAATGCGATTTGACCCAGAGGCGGGTGTGGTCTGCGAAGCCGATGGTTACGGCATCAACGTGGAAAAAATCGGCGGCAAGGCGCGTGATGGCGTCGTAGGCGGCCTCGGGCGGCGTGTCGAGAATGGCCGCCTCATGCAGAACGGCGACGCGGGCGATCTCTGTTCCGCTTGCCGGGAGAGCCTGCTTTTTGTGCTCAAGTCTGGTGGCGCCTAGTCGCGTCATGGGCAATCCTGCTGCTCCTGCTTGCTCCGGACCTCCCCTTTCTTGCGAGGTCGAAGGCATATCTCTTCCAAGGTAGGAATTCGTGCGTGATTCCCTTATCGGCCTTGCGCGGCATTGCGTGAGATTACCGAGGGACATGTACCTGTAGTAATCAGGAGGGGGAAATTGCGCGGATTAGTGTCCCGATTCGGTCCACAGAAAGGTCATCTCGTCGGCGTGGTCCTGGACGGCTTGCTCGACGCTGATGCCGTCTGAATGGCCGCCGGCGAGTGAGTAATGGAGCAGAATCGGACGGCCGCTAGTGCTGGCGGATTGGACGAGTGGGGTCATTTTGCGGGCGTGGAGAGGATCGACGCGGGTGTCGGAGTCGCCGGTGAAGAACATGATGGCTGGGTATTTTGTTCCGGCTTTGACGTTTTGGTAGGGAGAATATTTGAGGAGATACGGGAACTGCTTTTCGTTTTCGGCGGAGCCGTATTCGGTGGTCCATTGCGGGCCCTGCTCGAACTTCTGATAGCGAAGCATGTCGAGGAGCGGGTAGCCGCACCAGACGGCGGAGAAGAGCTCAGGGTGTTGCGTGAAGGCTGCGCCCATCAGGAGGCCGCCGTTGGAGCGGCCGGTGATGGCGAAGTGCGCGGGTGAGGTGTACTTGCTGTCGATGAGGTATTGCGCTGCGGCGAACCAGTCGTCGAAGACGTTCTGCTTCTTTTCGAACATTCCCTGCTCGTGCCATTTTTCGCCGTACTCGCCGCCGCCGCGCATATTGGGCAGCGCGAACCAGCCGCCCTGGCTCATCCACCAGGCCCATTCGGGGTTCCAGTGGGGAGTTTCCGAGAGATTGAAGCCGCCGTAGCCGGACATGAGGAGGCGGATGGAGCCGTCCTGCTTGATTCCCTTTTTGCCGCCAATGAAGATGGGGATTTTGGTGCCGTCTTTGGATGTGTAGAAGGCCTGCTTGAGGGTGTAGTCGGCGGGGTTGAAGGGGATTTTGGGCTGGGCGAAGATGTCGTGCTTGCCGGTGAGGGTGTCTAGGCGGTAGAGAGTGGGGGGCTGAATGAAGGACTCGAAGCTGAACCAGGCGTAACGCTGAGTGGGGCGGCCGGAGATGCCGGAGGCGGTGCCGATGCCGTCGAGGGCTACTTTTCCGGCGGGCTTGCCGGTGAGGGTGTAGGCGGTGATGTCGGATTGCACGTCGTGAAGGCGGCGAAGGTAGATTTTATTGCCGGCGATGGAGAAGTCGTCGGTGACGTCGGTTGATTCGGGGATGATGGGCGTCCAGGAATCGACGACGATGCCGGGGTCGGCTTTCATAAGGCGGTAGTTGGGGGCTTTGTAGTCGGTGAGGACGTACCAGGCGTTCTCGGCGCGGATGGCGGAGAAGCGGGACTCGACGCCCCAGATGAGGATTTCAAAGAAGGAGTTGGGCTTGGTGAGGTCTTTGAAGACGATGTCAACGCGGCGGGCGGGGACGCCGCGATTGATGGTGACGACGAGGTAGTGATTGTCTTCGGTGACGGAGGCGGAGAAGAGATCGATGGGACCGAGTGGCTCGCCGCGAAATTCGTGGCCGAAGAGGAGCTCGTCTTTGGAGGGGCGCTCGCCGAGTTTGTGCTGATAAAGGAGCGTGCCGGCGCGCTTCTGGATGGTGTAGAAGAAGGCGGTGTTATCGGGCGTGAAGACGATGGAGCGGTAGAGGCCGGCGGGGAGTTCGTCTTCGAGGGTTTTGCCGGTTTTGACGTTGTAGATGCGGAGGGCGGTTTCGTCGGCTCCGCCCTGGCGCAGGCCGTAGACGAGGAGGGTGCCATCGTGGGAGACGGCGGAGAGGGAAACGGAGGTGTTGGGATCGCGGGAGAGCTGGGCGGGGTCGATCAGGCGCTCGTCTTTACCGGTGTAGGTGCGGCGGATGTAGATGGAGGATTGCTCTTCGCCGGCTAGGCGCTTGGTGAAGAAGATGGCTCCGTTACGCTCTATTGGCGTGGACCAGCGGGCTACGTGCTCCAGCGCGTCGAGGTCATCGACTACATCTGGCCGCATGCGCGCCTGCTTTAGATAGCGCTGCGTGTAGGCGTTCTGCGCGTCGATGAAGGCGCGGGTATCGGTGCTTTTGGCGTCTTCAAGCCAGCGATAGTTGTCTACGATGTTTTTGCCGAAGTAGTTGTCGACGACGAGAGTGGATTGCGTGGCGGGGGGTGCGGGGAGGGTAATGTTGTCGCGGCCGTGAATGGTTTGTGCGGGTACGGGGATGAGAGTGCTGGCGAAGATGAGAGCGGCGGCGGCAAGGCGCATGATGGGGTGCTCCACGAGGATTTCTGATTGGGAACAGGATACAGAAAGGCAGGGACAAGGGACCGAGCAAAAGCAAAAACGACCGTAGGTTCTTCCCTTCGCCTGAAGTACGGCTGCGTCTCAGGATGTGGAGCGCGTGCTGGCGCTAACCCTGGAGTCGGCCCCAACGGAGGCCACGCATTGGTCCACGCGCTCCATGGCCAGGCGAACCGATCTCAGCCGCGCATCGATCCATCGCATCTGGCAGGCCTTTTCCCTGGTTCCGCATCGCTCCGAGACCTTCAAGTTATCCAAAGACCCGCTGTTCCTCGAAAAGACGCGCGATATTGTCGGCCTCTATCTGGCCCCGCCGGAGCGCGCCCTGGTGCTGTGTGTCGATGAAAAGAGCCAGATACAAGCCCTGGATAGAACCGCGCCGCTGCTGCCCATGCGCCCCGGACATCCGTGCGGCCGAACAGTAAGCAGCGTTCGACACCTCAATGGACGTAGCAGAACTGTTGCAGCTTAACCGCCGCTACGCCTCGATCCTTTGTGAAAAGTGGGTTGATGAGAGCTTCCTGACAGTAGAGAACTCTTCCAGGAGGGCGAGAAGCTATCGCATCGCAGATCGATATGTACTCCAGCAGGGCAGCCCCCGCGGTCTGCCCTGTGGTTTGCAAATCTTTAGAACACGCCCGGCTTGATGACACGCCAGCCCTCCACATCATGTAAGCACAAATGTGCTAACATGATGTGGAGGTGGCAAATGGCGGAGAACTATACTGTGGCCTATACGGGCAAACGCACCAAGGCCGGCAATTCCTCCGGCTTTCGTATTGAGCAGTCGTTTTTTAAGAGCCATCCCGAGTTCTCGGGAGAAATCACCGTCCAGCCGATTGCGCCAGGGCGTTTGCTGATTATTGCTTCGCCGGCGAAGAAACGCGAGCCCGAGTCCGACCCCATCCTCGATTCGTTTCTCGCCTTTCTGGGCAAGGATATGAGCGATCATCCGGAGAAGATCCAGCCTCTCGATGCCGCCCTCGAAAAACGGATCAAGCGGCTTACGAAGGGCGTCAAAGTTTCACTGGATGAAGACCTGGGCGATGAGGCGATCCTGTAAATGGTTCGCAACGGCTGGAAGCTCTATTCCTATCCACTCTTCGCCGACCAGCTTAATCTGCTGGTCGAGAAAGTCGAAAAGTTGGCAAAGCAATCGCCGGTGACCTATATGAGCGAGCCGACCGCAAAACTGCTGGCGACAATAGAAGACCTTATCTACAAGCAAATCCCGTCCAACCCGGAAGCTCCGCAATTCCGGCAGGGAAACACACTAGGGAAAGAGAACAAACACTGGTTTCGCGCAAAATCCCATCAGCGGTATCGCCTGTTCTTCCGTTACTCCACAAAGCACAAAGTGATTGTGTACGCCTGGCTCAACGACGAAAACACTTTACGTAAGGGAGGGGCCAGGACCGACCCGTATGCAGTGTTTTCTTCCATGCTGAAATCAGGCAATCCACCGCAGGACTTGGATGAGCTTCTTGCCCGTGCCGCGGATCTCGAATAAATTAGCACGCATGCAAAGGCAGAACAGCCGCGCACCGCGCTGTGTGAGTGACATCCGTGCGGATCGGTGAGGATGGCTCGTGGCCGATAGTTCACAAATGAATCACGATTGGCTAAAATCTGCGCGAAAACGCATTGCGAAGAGGGTTGATTTATATATTTATATTCAACCACTTCGGCAGCCTGACGGCTGCCCCATGTAATGGTCGGGACGGGCAGATTCGAACTGCCGACCCCTCGCACCCCAAGCGAGTGCTCTACCAGGCTGAGCCACGTCCCGACACGATCAAGCCGGCCCAGGTAAGCCAGCTTTTTAGGGTCTGAATCAGTCTACACTAGCAAGCAGCTTACTGCGTTGGCGGGGTAGTGTCTGAAATCTGCGTTGACGGGATAGGAGGGTCTAATGGATGCTAAGTTCGCCGCTGAATTGATTGAATTATGTCATCGATCAGACGAATATCTTGAGAAGGTTCAGCACGAGAGAGATGCTCGTGCACGTGAACTGTTTGAGCGTGAAGATTTGCGAATTGCTCGGAAACGGATAGATATTTCAAAATTGCATCCATGGAACACTGGAGCTTTTCAACATGAATTTGATGATTCTTCACATGCTGGAGCGTGGATAGCAATAGGGACAGCAGGGGCTCTTCTGATTGCGGCATGGGTACTCCTTAACGGGAAGCACCCATCATAGCTCGTTGAAGTACGCCTACCAGCTAATTCTGAGCACAGACGCAACCGGGGTCAGCCATCCACGCGCCCGTGCCCATACTGATGTCACTAGGCTGTGCGCAGTGGTGAAGCGCTCCTATGAAGGCCGCGTCTTTGGGGTCAATCTTTGATTGATGCTTTGGAAATCTGTAATAAAGTCGGCATCCGGTTTTGCGCGCATCCTGGTCGCAGTTTGATGCTGAATCTGCCAGTTCGCCGCGCCCCTGTGCCAATTGCAAGGAAAGGGAGCATTGCCACGAACTCATTGATATGTTGACCTGCTTAAATTCTTGGTCGGCTTTTGCTTGACGCCTTGGCGCTGCATAAACGAGATCATAGATAACGTAGGCAACGAAGCCCACTACTACACAGACCAATAGCACATAAATCCATCGCATAAATTTTCCCGCCAGAGAGTGTATGCACTAAATTTAGTCTAAACACTAACCGCAAGATGACAGGATGGCAAGTGAAATCTGCATCCTGCTCGGCAAGCGAATCCGCGAATTGCGGAAGGCGAAGGGATGGAGGCAGATTGATCTAGCAGAGCACTCTGGAGTTCATGAAGTGCATATCAGCGACTTGGAGCGGGGTTCGCGGGAGGCGGGAATAGAAACACTCTGGACCATCGCGCAGGCGCTTAGTGTGAGCCTTTCGGATCTGTTCAAAGGCGTGGGATAGACGGCTAGCCGATCAGTTCGGCAATAGTCCAGACATGGTCGGTAAGGCCCTGTTCCATTGCCGGCGTCACGCGCAGTGTCTTGTGGATGCGGCAGAAGTTGTAATACGCGAACCAAAGCGCATAGGCAGCCTCAAGGTTCTCCCATTTCTTACTGAAGGCATTCGTGAGCCGCGTCATGCGGCGCATCCCCATGCGTACGCTGAGGTTCTGACGTTCGATATGTGAAGTGCAAATCTTGTCGCGGACTGGTCGCCCCATGATTTCGCATGGGACAGAATCCACAACCTCAGCAGGACTGTAACGCTGCTCGCCTTCGCGGGGCGAACCATAGACCTTGACCAGTTGAGCAAAGTCTACGCGGCCACGGAGCAGCATTTTGACCGCGCTCACATAGGGACTGAATCCGTCAGATGTAAGTTGAAAACGGCGCGTCGGGTCAGTGGCGTAGGCCAGTTTGCCGATGAAATTGTCCGTGGACTTCGCAGTGCGCTTGCCCAGGTGGTAGGCGAGTACCAGTTTCGTGGTGCGCTCCATAGCGATGAAGCAATACGCATCCCCTAGCTCGGCTCCGTCGCCCTCAACCTTGTGGCCCTCTTTCTTCCCGACAAAGCCCCAAATCTCATCGACCTCCACATCGTTTACGGGCAGGTTGCAAACCTTCTCGACCATCAGGGTAGCGCAGTGTTCGCCAGCCTTTGTGATGAGGCTGAGAATCGTGTTGCGGTCCAAGTCAGTGATGCGTTCGGTGGAGCGGATCGAATTGCCCTCGACCAGCAACTTGAGAGCGAGCGCAGCTTTTTCCTGCGAGATGTACATCGTTCCGAGTGTGCGCTGATGAGCCTCGGTATAGGTTTTCTTGCACTGCGGGCAGCGGAACCGGCGCAGGCCGTTGCGGTGCTTACCAAAGCGTTGGCAGTTTGCGTTGCAGGATTCGCAAGTCATTGTTATCTCGGTTTTCCCTTGGTTCATCATGGTTAAAGAATACTGCGAGCGCTCGCTGTTTGTCAACGTAAAAGTGCGTTGAAACATGCCCCTTTCAGGGCCTCAAATTGGTGGTCCGCGAATCATTTTGTACCCCATCGCTGCTCAATCTAGCTGCACGGAACATCGCGTGCCGGTGCACTGTAGGCGTATGGGATGTATTTCGCGCGTACGCGCAGGAGCGTATTTAGGGTGTATTTGCGTACGCGCGCGTACGCTTAGAAATCGAGGCGGTAATGCTGCTTGCCGATGTGGAGGATGATCTTCTTGAGTGGTCTGTTTGCGCCTCGAAACCAATTGCTCATCTTGCCAGAGTTAATCCCTAGGCCTTTGCGAATCTCGTCAATTGCTACACTCTTACGGCCCTGCTTATGGGCGCTGTATAGAACAGCGATGATCTTTGATTCATATACGCTAAGGCTGTATTGAGTCTCATCCAGCACAACGACTCGACAATCGCTATCAAGCGGAAGGAATCGCTGCGATGGAATTCCTGCGGGGGAGAGGGGAGGGGAAAGTTGAATTGCGGGCATTCCCTCTGGTCGAACAAAATGGATAGACGCCTTGCGCAATGCGTCTTGTAAATCCCACGCTGAGATTTTTCCAGACTCGTACCAGTTCACGATTGCAGCGGTTAATTCCTCTGCTGTTCCGTTCCAAATTAGCGCATTGGATTGGGCGCGAATCTCGGCCTTGTGGCGTTCATGGTCTAGCTCGGCTTGGCGCTCTTGACTAAGCCGTATCCGATTCATGATGTAGTCTTTGCCGTTCACGTACGCAGAAGCCCCTTATTTATGAGAGGCTTCATTCTAGCGTCTGCGAATGGAAGAACTACTCGGAATTTTTGCGAGGCCTACCACCGCCGCGCGTCTTGCGCTTGCCTGCGAGCTGGCGGAAGTATTCAGAGCCACGCTTGGCCACTACCGATCCGCCCTTACTCCCTAAAATGGCGGCGGCGGCCAGTTTGGATTGCTTCAACAGGTCATCGATCAGGGCGAGCGCGGCGGCCAGAGATTCCCGCGCTGCAGCAGTGCGGTTCTCAGGCAGTTCGGGGGCGGTCGAAAGAATGAGGTCCGCTTCGGATATAAGGCGCTTCAGTGTGGCCAGTTCGGTCTTCGTAGTTGGCATACTCAAAGCCTACGACCACATCAGATGAGAAGCAAGCGCTCGCTGTTTTTCGTCAACGCAGATTTCAGACACTACCCGTTGGCGGGACATACTCCTGCGGCAGTGCCGAGCCCTCGCCGAAGAAGAACTCCTCCATCTGCTCTACCAGGAACTGCTGTGCCTGCGGCGTCCACGGCTGCAGGCGATATTCGTTCAGCAGCATCTTCTGCCGCTCCACCCACTCACCCCACGCCGCCTTCGAAACATTCTTGTAAATCTTCTGCCCAAACTCCGAGTCGAAGGGCGGCTCATCCAGCCCCTCCATCTCGCGCTTGTTGCGTACGCAAAAAACCATGTGCGCCATCGTTCAAATTCTCCTTAGCCATTGTATGGGATGCGCCGCATCCCGCCGCGGCTCCCGCAATCCCTCCTGTACGAAGGATCGCGTGCAGCCATCACTCCCCGGTTACCCCAGTACATCTCCAGAATATTCTTGACAACCAGCTACTTTCCCTGTTTCCTGATGGCGTCCAAAGATTTCCAGTTTTCGGCGCCCATTCCGCCATCTGTAACGTTTCCAATGTGATCGACACAATCTTTGGGCCATCGGAAAATGGTGCCTGTACCGAAGCCGGACAGGATGCCATCCATCCTCGAATTTCCGCACTTATGCGCTGGACCGGACCGTTCCTACCGAACCAGCCCACATCGGATTGAAACGCCGCCCTCTCTCGCCCACGCTCCAGGGTGGCATGAATTACCTCAGGCCCGGCAGGCTTGAGAGCTTTTTCAACCAGCAAAAGGAGCTACCGTGTCCGATCTACCCACTCCCGTACCCGCATCTTCCGGCCTCTCTGACAGCGCCGCAGGCGCGCTCGCCTACGTCACCATCATCCCGGCCATCATCTTCCTGGTGATGGAACCCTACAACAGAAACCCATTCATCAAGTTCCACGCCTGGCAGAACATCTTTCTGTGCCTTTTCATGTTTGTGCTCGGGGTGATCGGGATCATTCCGATCCTTGGCCAACTCGTCTTCCTGCTGGGCTTTCTGGTTGCCTTCGTCTTCTGGCTCATCGCCATCATCAAGGCATCCCAGGGAGGCAAATACTATATCCCCGTCATCGGCAACCTGGCCGAGAAGCAGGCAAATTCCTAACCGCGCTTTGCCTTCGCAGGCCCGGCGCTGAACGCATCGCTTCAGCGCCGCTTGCCCTTGCGCTTTGTATGCTTGGGCTTCTTTAGCTTCGGCTTAGCCGGCGCCACTCGCGGCGTGCCGTCCTTGTTCTTCTTCTTAGGACCTTTCCTGGTCTTCGTGGCGGCAGAGATCTTTCGTGGCTTCGCGCCCGTCAACGGAATCCCTTCCTCAACAATCGAGAACTGCAGCTTTCTCTCCTGCGCCAGAATCTTGTCCAGGATCACCTGCACACGATCTCCCGCTCGAAATACCCGTCCCCAGCGGTCGCCCACAATCTCGTGCGTATGTTCGCGCCACGTGTAGCGGTCATCGCGCAGCGAATCGATCGGCACCAGCCCTTCCACGAACAGGTCCGTCAGCTCCACAAACAACCCAAACTTAGCCGGATTCAGCACCAGCGCGGCAAACTCCTCGCCAACGCGGTCCTGCATATACCGAACCTTCTTCCACTCCACCAGCTCACGCTCTGCCTCAGCCGCGCGTCGTTCCGTCTGGCTCGTCTCATCGCCAATCTGTGCAAGCTCATCCTCCGCAATCACCGGCTTCAACAAAGAATCACCAGATGGGTGCCCCACCCTCGCCGCGCCTTTGTTTTTGCGGCTAGGGTGGGCTAGCACAATCCCCCCCGGCAGCCCCTCATTCACATGCGTCCACGGCGAATCCAATCTCCCCGTCGCAATCTCACCCTTGCCGCTCACATCCCTACGCAGCAGCGCCTTCGTAATGCGATGCACAATCAAATCCGGATACCGCCGAATCGGCGAAGTAAAGTGCGTATAGCTCGGTGCAGCCAGCGCAAAATGCCCCACATTCGCCTCGGAGTACTTCGCCTGCTTCAGCGACCGCAGCATCAGGAAGCTCAAAATCCGCTCCTCCGGCTTGCCCTCAATCCGCCCAGCCAGCTTCTGATACATCCGCGGAGTCACCGCAATCTCTTCGGCCACCTCATGCGTGCGCGCCTTGCGTCCGCTACGCTCAGCCTCTCTGCGATCCCCGCGCGTCTGAATCTTCTTCACCGGCAGCGCACCCAGCCCAAGAGAATAACCAAAGCTCGCCGCCTGCTCTTCAAACTCCACCACGCGCCGCGGCTCAGGCCGCTCATGAATGCGATACAACGAAGGCACACCCAGATCCTCAAGCCAAGTCGCCACACACTCATTCGCCGCCAGCATAAACTCTTCAATCAGCCGATTTGCCCACGTCCGCTCAGCCTTCGTCACCCCGCGCATCTGTCCTTGCTCATCAAACTGAATCACAGGCTCCGGCAGATCGAAATCAATCGATCCGCGCTCCGAGCGCCGCTTGTTCATCAGCATCGCCACCCGATGCATTAGCTCGAAATTCTCCGTCAGCTCCGGATACTGCGCGCGCATCTCCTCATCGCCCGTCAGAATCATGTGTACCTTCGTGTACGTCATCCGCGCCGCTGAGCAGATCACACCCTCCGCGATCTCGTAGCTCTCGATATTCCCCTTCGCGTCAAGCTGCATCACGCAGCTCAACACCAGCCTGTCCTCTTCCGGGCGCAGGCTGCATATATCCGTCGAAAGCTCCTGTGGCAGCATCGGTATCGCGCGGTCCGGAAAGTAAACACTCGTCCCGCGCAGCCGCGCTTCTAAATCCAGATCACTACCCTCGCGCACATACTCCGCCACGTCCGCAATATGCACCTGCAGCTCATACCCGCCATTCTTGAGCTCGCGCACCAGCACCGCATCGTCAAAGTCGCGCGCCGTCTCGCCGTCAATCGTCACAATCGGCAGCCCACGAAAATCGCGCCGCCGCGCCACTTCTTCCAGATCGAGCCGCGCCACACTACGCGCCTCCGCCAGCACATTCTCCGGAAACACCCTCGGAAGCTGATGTTTGCGAATCATCATCTCCACATCCACGCCAAAGTCATCCGGCGATCCCAGCACTTCCGTCACGCGCCCCACTGCAGGCTTCGTAGGAGTAGGCCAGCTAGTGATCTCCACATCCACGATCAGCCCATCCAGATCGTCGTAAGTCTCCGTCACACGAGCTTCGTTTCCCAGCACGCGATGCGGCGTCTCACTCTCTTCACCTTTAGGAATCTCCGCACCAAAGGGAATCACAATCGGCTGCGTCATGCGCTCATCAAAAGGGATGACAAGATTCCCCTGCGCCCGCTCGGCCTTCGAATAGCGAAACGTCCCTACCACCGTCGCATTGCGCCGCGTCAGCACACGAGCAATGCGTCCCATTCGCCGTCCATCGTTACGCGGCGGAGCCACATCCACCAGCACCTGGTCGCCCTGCATTGCGCCGTTGATCTCATCCGGCGGAATAAAAATGTCCTCTTGTATCCCTGACCCCTGGTCTCGATTCGGCCGCACAAACCCATATCCATCGCGATGCAGATCCAGCCGTCCCGCCGCCAGGTTGTCACACCTGCCCGAACCAATCCCGCCCGATCCGCTTCCACCTGCGCCGGCCGCAGCCCTCGGCACGCCCCACAGCTCGCGGTCCAGCTTCACCAGCTCGCCACGCACGGTAATCCGTGCTAACTGCTCCAGCAGCAGCCTCCGCTCGCGCCCGCCGCCCAATCCCAGCTCGCGCACCAACTGCTTATAGCCGGCCTTGCCGCCCGCAGACCGCGCAATGCGGCCAATCAGTTCCCGATCCGTCATAGCACCAGCCTACAACGCGCCGCGGTCCCCGCCATTCCTACTCTGAACTCCATACGCTTAGCAGTATCTTGCTCAGCACCTTTTTGAATATTTTTCCGCGAGCGGTCCCACCGCGCACCGCGTCAACCCGAGTAGAATTGCAGCAGCCGCGCGGACAAGCACGATTTTCCCCCGCCGCCATCTTATTTTGGAAGTTATTGGAAAGGAATTTACATTGAATCGCATGTGGAAACCCAGCCAGCAGGACACTCCCGCCTCCACCCCCACGCCCGAGGCTCCTCGTTCTCCAGCGCCGCCAGTGGCCTCGCATGAGCCCGCGCGCGCTACCGCCGGGGTCTCCGGTGAGCAGGCCACCATTACCAAGGGGTTGTTCATCAAAGGTGAGATCACCGGTACGGAATCGCTGACCATCGATGGCAAAGTCGAGGGCAGCATCGTCCTCAACGGCAACCGCTGCACCGTCGGCCGCAACGGCCAGGTCTCGGCCAGCATCACCGCTCGTGAAGTTGTCGTCCTCGGCAAGGTGCGCGGCAATGTCTCGGCCACCGATCGCGTAGACATCCGCGCGGAAGGCGCAGTAACCGGCGACGTCTCCGCAGCCCGCATCAGCATTGAAGACGGAGCCTTCTTCAAGGGCGGCATCGACATCCGCAAGTCAGACGGGCAGGGTAAAGCGGCGGCAGCAGAGCCAGTCAAGGCCACTGTCTAAACGCAGTGCCCGCGGCTCATCGCCGCATTTACATTACAGCTCGTTGCATTGAGCCCTCGCTCCAGCGAGGGCTCGTGTGTTTATATCTACCGCGCCCACCCCAGCCGCTTCCAAACCACACGCGGCAGCGCCGAACCCATGCGTTCCAGCACCAGCCACGCCACCGCCATCCAAAGCGCGCTTCCCGCCGCCAGCACCAGCAGGTCCCCCAGCCGGTTCGTCGCACCCGCATCCTTGTGCAGCGCATGCATCAGCACACGCATGCCCGCGCTGAAGACCAGCCACACCGCGCCGCCCGCAGCCACTGAAGCCAGCACGCACCGCCCAATCTCCTCATAATCCAGGCCAGCCAGAGAAACCATTCGCCGCTGATGCAGCAGCACAGCCAGCGTCACCGTCTGCAGCGTAATGCCAATATCAGACGCAATCGCAAGCCCCGTCGCCCCCATCCAGTGATACATTCCCGCATAAATCGGCAGCGAAACAATCGTCACAATCGTTCCCGCCACCATCGGCGTAAACGTATTTCCCGCAGCAAAAAACGCGCGCGCATAAATCGTCTGCGCTGACCAGAGAAACATCGACAGGCAGAAGATCGAGAAGTACATCACAAACCATCCCGTATCGCTGCGTGAAAAGCGTCCGCCCCGGAAAAGCAGGTCCACCAGCGGCAGCGCCAGCGCAATCAATCCAGACGCCAGCAGAAATCCCATCGACACCACGCGAGAAACCGAATCCGCCACGCCCGTCGCAAACTCAAACCGTTTGCCCTTGGACCACAGGCTCGTAAAAAACGGCATCGTCGCCACGCCCGCCGCCTGCGCCAGCATCGCCATCGGCGCTGCAAACAGGCGCTTCGCATAATTCATCAGCGAGATTGCGCCACTGGTAGACGAAGCAAAGTGGGTAATGATCCAGCTATCGGCAGTCACCAGCGATACGCCCACAATCAGCGGCAGCGAGAGCTTAACCCACTCGCGTAGCCCTTCATCCTGCCAGTCCAGTATGAACTTCACGCGCGTTCCCGCACGATGCGCAAAGATCCAGTTCAGCAGAAACGGCCCCAAAAACGCGCCCGCCGTCGTCCCCAGCGCCAGTGAAGAGACGCCCATCTTCTGTATAAGCAGCACGCCGCCAAAAATCGTGCCCAGGTTATAAATCAGCGGAGCGATCGCTTGTATCGTGAACTGCTTTCGCACCAGCAGCACCGATCCAAGCAATCCGCCTGCAAAGAAGAATAGCGGCCCCGGCAGCAGAATCCGCGTCAGGCTCACGCTCAACGCGGTCTTGTCCGCCGGGAAGCCATGAAACCACCAGCCTACGTAATACGGCGCCAGCACCTCGGCCAGCACAATCGCCACGCCCAGCACCAGCAGCATCGTCGTCAAAATTACAGAGAGCGATCGCTCTGCCTCAGCCTCGCGCCCGGCGTCCTTATAGCGCGTCAGCATCGTCACAAAGGTGACCGAAGCTGCGCCGCCCACCAGGAAGTACATAATCATGTCCGGCAGCACAAACGCAGCCGCCAGCGCATCCGCCTCCATGCCGCTGCCAAACTTATGCGCAATGTACTGCGTCCGCACCAGCCCGATCAGGCTCGACACCAGCGTCGAAACCATCAGCAGAATCGTCGCCGTCGAAGCCGTATGCGCCCGCGAGGGCCGCAGCACGCCCACTACGCGCTTCCACATCGGCAGCGGCGCCGGACTTGTCCCAGTATCGGGCCTGGGCTGCGCTATCTCTCCGGTTGAACCTTGCTCTATCACTCACCTCGATTTTATCTGGGTGTAGCATTCACGTTCTGCATACAAGGTGTCATCCTGAGACGCCAGGCCGTACCAATGCCGTAAAATCTCGCTTGAGCATCAACCATGAGCGTCAAGGCACTTTATCCCGGCACGTTTGACCCGCCCACCAACGGCCATGTGGACCTGATCCTGCGCGGATCGAAGCTCTTTGAGCATCTCGTAGTCGCTGTGCTCAACAACCCTGGCAAGAATCCGCTCTTCTCCGTCTCAGAGCGCGTGGAAATGCTGCAGGAGGCCACGCGCACGCTGAATAATGTCTCGGTTGCCACCTTCGATGGCCTCATGGTGGACTTTGCCCGGTCCATCGGCGCCTCCGCCGTGCTGCGTGGCATCCGCGCCATCACTGACTACGAGTACGAATTCCAGATGGCGCTCATGAACCGCCGCCTCGCGCCGGAGATCGAGACTGTTTTTCTCCAACCGGCAGGCCGCTACTCTTTTGTCAGCTCGCGCATGGTCAAAGAAGTTTTCAGCTTTCAAGGCGACATCTCCGGCCTGGTGCCACCCAACGTGCTCAAGCGCCTGCGTGGGCGCATGCCGAAGCAGTAAACCCTCACCTTCATCTCGCTTTTTCGAGCAGATCGAAACTAAGCCATCCCTTCATTTTGTCTTTCACATCTTGACAATCAAGATTAGAAAATCTATTGTCATCGTCATGGCGGATGAAAATACGGACGTAATCCAGGGCACGCTTGACATGCTGATCCTTAAAACGCTCAGCCTGGAGCCGATGCACGGCTTTGGCATCACTCGGCGCATGGAACAGGTATCGCGCGGTGTATTCAAGATCAATCCCGGCTCCCTGTTGACAGCTTTGCAGCGCCTTGAACGGGCCGGATGGCTTGATTCCGAGTGGAAGCAGACGGAAAACTCGCGCCGAGCAAAGTTCTACGCGCTCACCCGTGCCGGCAAGAAGCAGCTTGAACAGGAAACCGCCGACTGGGCGCGCCGAGCTTCTGCGGTGGCGCGTCTGCTCAAGGCAGAGGCATAGCACATGGCTCTCCTGCGCTCACTCGTCCACGGCATTCGCAATCTGTTGCGACGCACAGACCGTGAGCGTGATGTAGCCGAAGAGGTAGAGCAATACTTTCAGGAAGCCGTTTCCTATCAGATGGAGCGCGGCATGACAGCCGAAGAAGCGCGGCGCAACACTCGCATGGAGGCCGGAACAATGAGCAAAGCACGTGAACAAGCAAACTCCTATGGCTGGGAAAACGCCGTCAGCACATTCTTCTCCGATCTGCGATTCGCGGCACGACAGCTTGCCAAGCACCGCGCCTTCACGCTCACGGCCACTCTCACGCTCGCCATCGGGATCGGAGCAAACGCCGCTATCTTCACCGCGATCGACTCCATCCTTCTTGCACCGCTGCCGTACAACCATCCGGACAGGCTTGCAGTTCTGGCAACACGTTATAGCAATAGCGGGTTCACCATACAGCGCGTCACCGGGCCGGATGGCCTGGATATGCGCGAGCAGGCAAAGAGCCTGCAGGCAGTAAGCCTCATGACCGGCGGCGAGGAAGGCGTGCAGTTACGGGATCACGCAACATACACTGAGGTCACCTGGGTCGACGAAAACTTTGCCCATGTCTTCAACCTGCAGCCCATCGCCGGAAGGCTCTTTGCGGACGCGGAATCGCATCGCTCAGCGCTGGTCAATGAACAGTTTGCGCGTAACAACTTCGGCAGCGCACAAGCCGCGCTCGGGCAGACAGTTCACATCGAAAATGAAGCGATTGAGATTGTTGGCGTGCTGCCGGGCGGCTTTCATTATCCCCGCAAGACGGAAGTATGGGAGGCATTCTCGCTGCTTCCAGAATCAAAGTCACGCACGGCCTTCAATTACAGGGCTGTCGCGCTGCTCCGCAATGGCGTGAGCTTCCAAACCGCACAGGCAGAGCTCGGTGGAATTTCGCAGCGCCTGCAGGCCGCCTACCCCAAAGACAACCGCAGAAAACAGATAATGGTCTTGCCAATGGCCGAGGCGCTTACAGGCCCTGCGCGGCCCACGCTGATGCTTTTATGGGCCACTGTGGGAATGATTCTGCTGATCGCGTGCGTCAACGTAACGCATCTTCAACTGGTGCGCGCCATGGAGCGGCAGCGCGAAATCGCGATTCGCAAGGCGCTTGGCTCTTCGCGCTGGCAGGTCATGCGGCCTGTCATTCTCGAAAGCCTGCTGCTGGCAATGCTTGGCTGCGCTGCCGGCATCTTGCTCGCTATTCCCGCGGTCCACATGCTGGTGGCAATGGCGCCAGACGAGTTGCCGCGCGCCCATGAGATTCACTTGAACGGATGGGTACTGGTCTTTACGGTCACGCTGGCTGTGCTCACCTCTCTCGTCTCCTCCATCCTTCCCGCCATGCGCGCGGCCAAGGTCAACGCGGCGGATGCAATGAAGCAGGATGCCTCACGCGGCATGGGCCGCAAGGGAGCAGCTACGCTGCGGGATGGGCTTGTAGTTGCAGAGGTCGCAGCCACGTTTGTGCTGGCTGTGGCGGCGGGGCTGCTTCTACGCACCATGTTCACGCTGATGACGAACGACCTGGGTTTTCAAACTCGCCAGATGCTGGTGGTGGATGCGGACAATCCAGCGCACAGTGAAGACGATTACCGCAGAATGCTGCAACAGTTCGATGAGATTTTTGCAAATCTGAAAGCTGTACCCGGTGTGGAGCACGTTGCCGGAGTGATGGGGTTGCCGATGGGGCCTTATGGTTCCAATGGCAACTACACAGCGCGCGGCGGATTGCCCATGAACCCGGATCATGCGCCGTCAGCGATCTTCAGCATCGCCAGCCCCGGATATTTTCAAACGATGGGTATACCCATGCTGCGCGGCCGCGACTTCAACGCGCAGGACACCTACGATAACCCCTTTGTCGTAGTCATCAGCGAATCCGCGGCAAGGCAGAGCTTTGGCAACATCGATCCTATCGGCAAGCAGATTCACTGCGGGCTCGACAGCGACAACTGGATGATGGTGATTGGCGTGGTCGGCGACATACGTCAGGATTCACCCGCCGAAAAACCCGGCCCGGCGCTCTATATGCCCATGGCACAGCATCCGTACCATGCCAACCAGATTCACATTGTTCTGCGCACACAGGTCAAGCCGTTGACGCTGATGAACACAGTGCAGGCAAAAATCATGCAGACCAATTCCCAGATCGCGATGAGCTTTACCACGATGGATGCGCTGGTGAACGAATCCATTACCACCGAGCGTTTTCGCGCGGTGCTGATCTCCGCTTTTGCTGGCGCGGGACTGCTGCTGGCCATGCTCGGCGTCTACGGAACCATGGCATACACGGTGGCGCAGCGCACCTTTGAGATAGGCCTGCGCATGGCCTTCGGCGCAAATCGCGCGATCATTCTGCGCGGTATTCTTCGCCATGCCGCCAGGCTTGCCTGCATTGGCATTGCAGTGGGACTTGTGCTGAGCCTTGCGCTCGCGCGGCTGGTAACAGCCATGCTGGTAGGCGTGCGGCCCATGGACCCTGTGAGTCTGGGGGCGGCATCGCTGCTGCTGCTGCTTACCGCCATCGTAGCCGCAGCCGCTCCCGGCCTGAAGGCCACACGCGTCAATCCACTGTCGGCCTTGCGCGCGGAATGAGTTTTATCCGTGCAATGCCTTCAGCACATTCTCCGTCGTGTCCACTTCGCCCATACGCGGAAGGATCGTCTCAAGCGCATGCTTATGTGACGCCGGATTCAGATCCGTCATGGCATCCGAGACAAAGACCACATTGTAGCCGAGGTCAAACGCGCTACGAGCGGTAGCTTCTACACCCATGCTAGTTGCAATGCCGCTCATGAACACCTGCGTCACGTGGCGCTCCTTCAGCTTGGCATCAAGCTCCGTACCCAAAAATGCGCCCACGCGCTGCTTGCTGATCAGAATGTCCGAAGGCTGCGCATTGAGCTCCGGCACCAGATCGGCCCAGTCCGGCGGAAAGGCGCGGTTTCCAAATCCTTGGTCAACGCGCCCCGGCGCTCTGCCAGTCACGTTCACCAGCACAACAGGCAGTCCGCGCTCGCGAAACGCTTTGGCCAGCGCGGCCGAGCGGTTCACCACATCGGCGGAGCCAAGTTCGGCGGTGAAGCCAGTAATCCCCTTCTGCAGGTCAATGATAATAAGTGCGGCAACGGAATCCAGCTGAGTAAGTGGCACGAAATCTCCTTAGCGTCCTGTTCAAGTATAGGATGCAAAATAGCGCCCTCCGTACACCGCGAATTTATACTGAAAGACGGCATGAGCATGTTTCTTCCCGTAGACGAGCAACTGGATTTACTGCAGAAAGGCGCGGCTGAAATCATCCGCATCTCTGACCTGCGCGAGCGCCTTGAAGAAAGCCGCAAGAGTGGACGCCCGCTACGCGTCAAAGCCGGCTTTGACCCCACCGCGCCCGATCTGCATCTCGGACACACTGTCCTCATTCGCAAGCTGCGTCATTTCCAGCAGCTCGGCCACACGGTCATCTTCCTCATCGGCGACTCAACGGCGCTCATCGGCGACCCCACCGGGCGAAATGTAACAAGAAAACCTCTCACCCGCGAAGAGATCGATCGCAACGCCGAGACCTACAAAGCGCAGATATTCAAGATCCTTGACCCAGCGCTGACCGAAGTTCGCTACAACTCAGAATGGCTCGACAAGCTCGGCTACGCCGGACTTATCAGCCTCTCGGCGAAGGTCACGCTCTCGCAGATACTCGATCGTAAGGACTTCCTCACGCGCTTCCGCGCCGAGCAGGACATCAGCCTCCACGAGCTGCTCTATCCACTCGCGCAGGGCTACGACTCCGTCATGCTCAAGAGCGATGTCGAGCTCGGCGGCACTGACCAGAAGTTCAATCTCCTCATGGGCCGCGAGCTCCAGCGCAAAGATGGCCAGCCCGAACAGATCGTGCTTATGATGCCCATCATCGAGGGTCTCGACGGCATACAGAAAATGTCGAAATCGCTCGGCAACGCCATCGGCATCCATGAGCCGCCGTCGGAAATGTACGGCAAGCTCATGTCCATCTCCGATGAGCTCATGTGGAAGTACTGGGTCTTTCTCACCGACCTCAAGCAGAGCGAAGTGGATGCGATGAAGGCCGAGGTTGCCAGCGGAACGCTGCATCCCATGGAGGCCAAGAAGAAGCTGGCGCGCATCATTATCGCCGGCTTCCACGGCGAAGCCGCCGCGCAGACTGCCGACGAAAACTGGGCGCGCATGTTTCAGCAGAAGATCGTAGCAGGAGACATCGAATCGGTCTCTGTGGAAGTCGGCAAAATCGTTGTTAGCTTTTCTCAAGCCGTGCAAGAAGAACAGGGAAAAGAGCATATCTGGCTGGCACAGGATGGGGAAGTGAGTCGTCGCGCCGCGAGCGGAGAAACTCGGTATTCCGGTAGTGTTGGCTTTTACTCCATTGTCAAGCTGATTCGAGAACTTGGATTAGCTTCCGCGACAGAAGCAGCAAAGCTGATAAAAGCTGGCGCGGTTTCTATTGATGGGGTAAAGCAAGCTGGTCCCTATTATTCGCAAACTGGCGTGCCGGGCCCCACTGAATCCACCCCGTTACGACTTACGGTACGGGTGGGCAAGCGCGCAAAGGTTGCTGTGATCGGCGGCGGCGTAGGCGAAGGCATCTAGCTACGCTTCAAAATCCAGCTCTACAGGCTCAATCAGCGGAACCAGCCAATCCAGTAGCACCTGGTGTTGCGGATGAATCGTGTACGCATCCGCAGCAGCTTTATCCGTAAACGTCATCAGTCCGGCAAAAGCAAATCCCTGGTTGCGCGGCGAAAGGTTTTCGCCAACATGCACTTCGATCAGCCCCGGAATTGCGCCGCGAAAAGCCAGGATCGCCTCCTTCGCGCTTTCCTTCTGGGTCTCGGTGGCATCTGGCCGCCAGCGAAAACCAAAGATGTGGATAAACATCCGTGCCTCCTGCTACGCGCTCAACTTGCCAGCGCAAACTCCCGCGCTGACTCCAGCAGCTTCTTCACATTCTCCGGCGAGGTGGACTCGGTATAGATGCGCATCAATGGCTCC
>NZ_JBEKYX010000071.1:0-20957 GCF_049510455.1 Occallatibacter sp.
AAACGCAGCGAGGCGGTCGATCCTCCCACAAGGAACCGACCGCCTCGTTTGCTTTCCGGAGGCTTACCTTCGCCCGGAAATGCCTATAGCGTGCGCTTGAACAGCGGCGTGGCAATGAGCAGTGTGCCGAAGCCGAAGACAAATAGATACAGCAGATCCCACTGGATGGAAACGAATCCGCCGTCCTTTAACAAAATTGATTTCAATCCGTGTACTGCGTAGGTGAATGGATCGACGACTGCAATGCACTGCAGCCACTTGGGAAATGCGGAGACTGGTGAGATTGCTCCTGATGGAAAAAAGAGCAGCGTGTTGAGCACGCCGAACATGGCGCGCGGAACCAGCGGATCATCCACGCGCACCATCATCAGGAACATCATCCCGTTGAATGCGATGGATGTTCCAAGAATGAGTAGAAGCAGGTAGAGATCGGCCAGCGGATTGAAGATGACGCCGAGGCCTGCCATGAGCGAGCCGATGACCGTCAGGCAAATGCCGCTCAGGACCGCCTTGATGGCGCCTGCGAAGTTGAGACCCATGACCAGTTCAAGCTTGCTGATAGGGGTTACGAGATAGCCCTCATGCACGCCGCGCGCCTTGTCGTCGATGTACAACATGCCGCCGCCGATCATGACGGAGATGTACATGGCGAGCGTGATGGAGCCGGCGAGCAGGTACTTCATGTACTCGACGTAGGGATAGAGCTCGACGATTTCAAGCGCGACCTGCTTGACGACGCGGTCCTGAATGACGGGCTGGTTTAGTGCATCGACTAGCGATTGCATCTCGGTTTCGAGCGTGCCGCTCATAATCTGGTCTGAGTTATCGACTACCAGCGCGATGCGTGGCGCATCGTTGGCGTAGACGCGGCGAGAGTACTGCGGTGGGATGATGACTGCCGCATCCACCTTGCCGGTGCGCACGGCTTCGCGGGCCGTGTATTCGTTGTCGTATGGAATGGTGGTGAAGGTGGCAATGTTGACGGCGACAGAATCGAAGGCTTCATGCACTTTGACTGCCTGCGGGCCGCGGTCCTGGTCCACTACGGCAATTTTTGCGCCCTGGATGTGTCCGCCGTAGGCGTGGCCGAGAATCAAAAGCTGCACGAGAGGCAGCATCATGGACATGATCATCAGCACGGGCGAGCGGAAGAACTTCCGCATTTCGCGCTCGACAATGGCAAGGAAACGATTCATGGCTACATCTCTCCTTTCCTTGGCATCTGAAAGACTGCGCGAACCTGCTCGTCGCGCAACTGGCGGCCTGTGTAGTGTACGAAGACGTCATCGAGCGAGGTGTTCTGCACGCTGAGACTCGTTAATTGCTCGCCTAATCTGCTGGCCATTTCCACGAGCTGTGTTGTGGTCCGCGATCCGTTGGCTGTGAGCACGCGATACACGCCTGCGGATTGCGATTGCACGTCTGTAACTTCAGCCAGTGCGAGCAGGCGTTCTTTCCATTGATCGTCTTCCCGGTTGAATCGGACTTCGACAACGTCTGAGCCGGGGACACTTTGCTTGAGCCCAACAGGCGTGTCAAGAGCTACAAGATTGCCGTGATCGACGATGGCGATACGGTCACAGAGACGGTCGGCTTCTTCCATGTAGTGCGTGGTGAGCAGCATGGTGAGATGGCGCGTCTTCTTCAGATTGTTCAGCATCTCCCAGACGGCGATGCGGCTTACCGGATCGAGGCCCGTGGTAGGTTCATCGAGAAAAAATATGCGCGGATTGTGAACGAGGCCGCGTGCAATTTCAAGCCGGCGGCGCATGCCACCGGAGAGTGTCTTGGTCTGCGCGCCGCGCCACTTGGTGAGGTCCACAGCTTCCAGCACTTCATTGATGCTCTTCTCACGGATGGCCTTTGGCACCGAGTAGAGCTTGGCGTAAATGCTGAGGTTCTCTTCCACGGTGAGATCGAGGTCGCTGGTGAGCGCCTGCGGAATAACACCGATGACATTGCGCACCGCGTTGGGTTCCTTCGATACGTCGAGCCCGTCAATGAGCGCGCGGCCTGCCGTAATGGGAATGAGAGTGGTCATCATGCGGATCAGCGTGCTCTTGCCTGCGCCGTTGGGTCCCAGCAGGCCGAATATCTCGCCTTCAGCAACCTCGAAGTCGACGCCTTTGACGGCTTCGAAGTCGCCGTAGCGCTTGACGATCTTTTCCACTTTGATAGCTGCGGGCTTGATCGCCGGGCCTGCGGCCTCTCGCGTTTTGGGCTGATTCTGTGCAGTGTCCATCAGTGTTTCACCAGCTTCGCCTTGGGAATGTAGACTTCCGCCTGCATGCCGGGGACGAACTTCTCGCCGTCATTGGGGATGAGCAGCTTGAGTCTTACGGTGTGGATGTCGCGCTTGCGGCTGCCGTTGATGTCGCGCTGCGTGGCGAAGTCCGCTTCCGCGGATTTCACGATGACCTTGCCCTGAACTTCCGCGCCGCTGGGCAAGACCACTTTAAGCATGTCGCCAAGCTGAACGGCATCTGCCTGCGTCTCCGGCAGCGGCGCGTACACCCAGGTCTGCGAGAGATCCATGACGGTCACAATGGGCGTGCCTGCTGCGACGACTTCACCCTGCCGCGCGGCCCACTCATTTACTTTGCCTGTGACCGGTGCGAAGACCTTTGCGTAGCCAAGCTCAACGTCGGCTTGTTTGGCCAGCGCCTGAGCATTGAGAACCTGCGCGCGTGTGGAGGCAACGGTTTTTTGCGCGGCCGCGGCTGAAATCTCATGCGCGCGAGCCTGGCGCAGTGCCGCCTGCGCGGCAACGATATTTTGTTTGGCAGCGTCAACGGCTGCCTGATCGGCCTGCAGAGCAGCTACGGCTTCGTCGCTGGCCTGCTTGCTCATGATTCCCTGCCTGGCAAGCGCTACTGTGCGCGGCGTATCGGCTTGCTGCCTGAGCAGATTTGCCTGCGCCTGATCGAGCGATGCCTGCGCGGAAAGGACCTGCGCGGCTGAGTTGCTGGTGGCGCTGGTGACTTCGCCGAGCGTCTGCCGCTGGGTTTCAACGGTTTCATTCAGCTTCTGCTGCTGGCTTGTGACAGTTGCCGCTGCCGCGCTCTGCGCCGCTGCCAGATCGTTGCTCTCAATGACGGCAATGAGCTGCCCGGCCTGCACGCTTTCACCTTCCTGCACGGTGAGCGTCTCAATGCGGCCTGGAATTTTTGCGCTTACGAGAACCTCATTGGCATCGACTGTGCCGATGAGGCGCAGATCGCCTGGGGCGCGCGCCGTGACCAGATACCAGATCAGCGACCCCACCAGAAGCAGGCCAAGGATCATAAAAACTCGATTACGTGCACTCACTCTTTCCTCCCCTAGTCCTTTTCCATCCATAGATCAAACGGCTCGGCATCGGGCATCGGCGTATCCGCAAATATGCGCGCGGCTGCCTCAGCGCCTTGCTGCCGGTCCCGAAAAATTGCCCGCCCCAGAAAGTCGAGCAGAGACTTTCGCCGCTCGGCCAGCGCTTCGCGCGTCAGCATGTCTTTGCCTGCGACGAGCTTCCACATGGGCGCGCTGAGAAAGTAGAAGACGTTGGCTCCCAGGCCGGCGAAGAGAATCTGCATCCAGTCCGCCTCGATCAGCTCTCCGCCCTGGATGCCCTCGCGCGCCATGGACTCATACATGATGAGCATGGGCTCGAAGGCTTTCTTAGCGATGATGGGCAGTACGCCGTTGTCGCCCTTGCGAATGCGCATCATCTCCTGCTGCATAAGGCTTTGGAACTCGGGCTGCGACCAGATGCGGTCAAAATGATTCAGCGCCATGCGCAGCATGCGTTCGCCGGGAGTGGCCTGGCGGGTGAAGACTGCGAGCGTGCTATCGCGCATGCGGGCTGCGATGATTTCCACCGCGGCCAGGTACATCTGCTCCTTGCCGGTGAAGTAGTAGTAGAGCAGCGCCTTGTTTACGCCTGCGGCTTCGGCAATGCGTTCCGTGCGGGCGCCAGCCAGGCCGTATGCGGCAAATTCGCGCACCGCGGTGTCAAGAATGCGGGTTCGCGTCTCGGCGGAGCGGTCTGAGATCGCGCTACCTGAGATCGCGCTACCTGGAGGAGCGGTATTGGGTTCTGGTGTCATTTTTAACTAACCGGTTAGTTTTACTAACTGGTTAGTAAATTAACTCAGACGAGAGTTCCATGCAAGGGGTTTTGGGGCATTTTTCTCGAAAACGATCTATCTTGCTGCTGAATAATGCTTTAGATGGATGTGATCACGCGAATACGCTGATGGTGTGGTGTTTCCCGGAGTCGTCCAGCTCGTCGAGAATCGTTTCCGTGGCGGCCTGGAGGATCTGGTAAACGGAGTCGTTCTCCTCGCCGGAGTGCTGGTTTTCTTCTTCGCTGCCGCTGGGAGTGTAGGTGGCGTCGTCTTCATTCTGCTGGCGCCGAAAGTCGATGGCTTGGGTGGTGGGAACGTCAGACGGTGCGGCGGAGGGCGCTGATACGCGTACCGGAATCAGGTTCGGGATGGGAGCAATCCCCATAGCTCCTCCTTCACTGCTTCAAATATCGACGGCAGAGCGGGCAGCTTTAATCTTTTTTCTGAAATGTTGATGTGTTTTGCGACACCGGCATTCGACCTGAACGGGAAAAGTGCGGTGAAATGCCTATTCCAGGCGGGTGCGGGATCTGGCCAGGCGCGCGAGAACGGCCAGTTCCCGCAGCACCTGCTTGAGCGGGCGCGCGGGGGTTCCCCACAGGACGGTGCCGGGCTTGATTTCAGGCTTGAAGCCTTCGTTGGTGACGGTCTTGCCGCTCAGTACGCCGGCCTGACCGCCGAGGATAACGCCGGGGCCGACGTGGGCGTGGTCGCCGATGCCGACCTGGCCGGCGATGATGGCGCCTTTGCCCACGGAGCTGGAACCGGAGATGCCGGTGAGCGCGGCGATGACGACGTCTTCGCCAATGTCGCAGTTGTGGCCGATGTGGACCAGGTTATCGATCTTTGTGCCGCGGCGGATGCGGGTTTCGGCTAATGCGCCGCGGTCGATGGTGGTGTTTGCGCCGATTTCCACGTCGTCTTCAATGACGAGCGTACCCTGCTGCGGGAACTGCGTGTAGGAGCCGGTGGCGGAGTCGCGGACGTAGCCGAAGCCGTCGGCTCCGAGAACTGCGCCGGCATGGATGATCACCCGATTGCCGAGCGTGGTGCCGGGATAGAGAACGGCGCGGGGGTAGATGTGGCAGCCGTCGCCGATGCGGACATTTGCGCCGATGACGGCTCCGGCTTCAATGAGGACGTTGCGGCCGAGTTGCGCGGAGGGATCGACAACGGCTGCTGGATGGATGCTTGCGGCTGGAGCGGGCTTGAGGAGCTTTGCGGCGCGGGCGAACCAGAGGCGCGGGCTTGGTGCTTCGACGATTCCCTTCTCGAAGGGATTGGCGAAAGGCGTGTTGGGGCGAAGAATGACTGCGCCGGCGTTGCCTGTCAGAGCTTCCGCAGCGCTTTCTTCGTCTTCGGCGAAGACCAGATCGGTGGGACCGGCTTGCGGTGCGGAGTTGACGCCTTCGATATGCGCGTCCGCGTTGCCCTGCAGAAGTGTGCCGCCGAGTTTTTGGATGAGTTGGCCGAGTGTCATTGCGCTTCAGTCTATATTGCTTTCAGAAGGACGCTATCGAAAGGCCCGGCTAGTCCACCCATGCAGGAGGGTTAAGCGGCTCGCGATGTGCGGCAATTGCGTCTTCGACATCTCGCGCAAAATCTTCTCCCATCCTTGTTGATGGACCATCGGGCAGGAGAGCGAGGACTTCCTCAATTGTTCGGCCTTTCGGCACGGGAGCATGAAGAACTGCAACCGGCAATGCGCCGGATTCGATAATGACCTCAGCGCCGGAACGGACGTACGCCAGCACAGCCGCGAAATCGCGTGCTGCATCGACATCCGAAATGTGAATCGTTGCCATTGGTTCGATGATACCGCGGTTTCCGGTCAGGCCTTAGTAATTGGGAGCTATATGCTTGGCTACCCTAATTCGCTATATAACTTATGTATAATCAGGCCATCAGGTGGGGTTTGGAGGGCCAGTGGGTACTTGACGCTGCCTGATAAGCTGTCGAGTGGCCTAACCAGTCATTACGGTTCAAGTCCGTTGCCCTCCGCCAGGCACTCGACGAAAAGAATTTGAACAAAATCAAGTAAATGTGCTATGCTTCTCTTGCTTATCAGGCAACGTAGTATCCAGTAAGACACATCGGCCCTCGGGGTGGTTCCCGGAGGGCCGATGACGTTTGGGGCTAGGTTTGGGGAGTTAAGTATACAGTCCCTCAATAAATAGCAGGCTCGCCTGCGGGGCGCGTCTTCCAGCGGCGGTGAATCCAGAGCCATTGGTCGGGGTAGCGGCGGACCCAGCTTTCGAGCACTGTGTTGCATTGCGCCGTTGCGGCAAGGATACCGGCTTCGGGGTCGTCTGTGCGCGTGAATTCAAGCTCAGGGCCGAAGTGGAGAACGTACTTTTGCTCTGCGGGTTCCCAGAGGCAGAAGCCAGGCAACACGGCTGCGCCGGTTTTGAGCGCGACGCGGGCAAGGCCGGAGCCGGTGCAGGCTTGGGTGCCGAAAAAAGGTGCGAAGACGCCCTGCGGCGGGGTCATGTTGGTGTCCATGAGAATGCCGACGGCGTCGCCTTCGTGCATGGCCTTGAGCAGGCCTCGGGCGAAGTCGTCTTTGTGCAGGACGCGGTTGCCGTGCAGGCAGCGAATGTGGTTCACGTACTGGTCGAGGTATGTGTTGTCGAGGCGGCGGATGACCATGCCCATGGGATGGCCCATGAGCGAGTGGTAAAAGCTTGACAGCTCCCACGCGCCGAGATGCCCGGTGAGGATCAGCACGCCTTTGCCGCGCGCCTTGGCGGCTTCATAGTGCTCCAGGCCTTCCGTTCGCAGCCAGTTACGCGTATTTTCCGGAGTGTAGCGGCGCATCCGGCAGAACTCCACCATCTGCCAGCCCAGGTAGCGAAAGAGATTTTTCAGGATTGTTTCTTTTTCTCTGGAGGAAAGCTCCGGGAGCGCGAGTTGAAGGTTGCGCTCGCCGACGCGGCGCAGGCGGGCGAGCACGCGATACGCGGCGGCGGTGTGAAGATTGACGACCCGGCGTGCCAGAGGACGCGGCACCCAGCCGAGGAATTCGGCGAGCGCGACAACCAGCCAGTACTCAAACCTTTGCTTCATGCGGGCAAAGGTCAGTGTAAACCTTCGCTCCAAATGGTAACTATGTTTGGTTTCTTTGGAATATGGGGAGACTTTGGGGACGGCTTTGGGAATGCATTCAATAGGTCGCCGTGGTTTAGAATTCAGATGTTTTGAAAACATCTTTTATTAAGGATGTGCTGCTGATGCGTTACGGCTGGTCTTTGTTCTTTGCTGCGATCGTAATCATCCTGGGCGGGTGCTCGTCTTCCGCGCCAATATCGGTAAGCCTTTCGCCTATCTCTCCTCAAGCGGTTGATGCAGGCGCGCAGTTTAATGTGACTGCGACCGTCACGAACTCTGACAGAGGGGTTACGTGGAAGCTGAGCGGGCCGGGATCTCTCGACTCCACTACGGGCTCCACGGTCAGGTTCATTGCCAGCCTAACCACGACAGGGCAGGCAGTCGTCACTGCAACATCGGTGGCGGATTCATCGAAAAGCGCTTCCCTGACGATCGCCGTCAACCCTGGTCTCTCCATTCCTATCAGCCAGACAATGCCGAATGGCACCGTTGGCGCCCCGTACAGCGCGGCTGTGCCGCGCATCGGCGGAACGGCTCCGTTTCAATGGGGCATCTATAACGGACCGATTGACACCGGAAATGAGGTGGGCGGAACCGTGCCGGACGGGCTTACGCTCGATCCCACTACCGGGGTGATCAGCGGAACCCCGACAGCGGGCGGGACCTGGTACTTTGAAGCGACAGTAGCGGATGCCGACGGTGAAAGCGCGTCGGATGGTTTCCTGAGCCTGCAGATCAATCCAAACGGTGGTGCGGCTAATCCGGTTCCCTTCCTTGACCAATCGCTCACGCCCACGGCGGTTGCGCCCGGCGGCGCCGGGCTGACGCTGACGGTGAGCGGAGCAAACTTTATCTCCGGCGTAACCGTGGATTGGAATGGCACGGCGCTGGCGACGACATTCGTGGATCGCGATCATCTGACCGCGCAGGTGCCTGCGGCCAATGTGGCAAAAGCGGGGACAGCTTCGGTGACGGTCGTGAATCCAGCCCCCGGCGGCGGCGCATCCAACGCCGTTTACTTCCAGGTGGGCGCGCCGGAAACGGCAGTCAATTTTGCTGCGGCTCCCAATTCTCCTCTGCAGATTGTTGAAGCCTTCGGATTGGCCGCGGCAGACTTCAACCAGGATGGAAAACCTGACCTTGCGGTTGCAGCAGGAGCGGCGGGGTTGTATCTCATGGCCGGCAACGGAGATGGCACGTTTTCAGTTGCGTCCGGTTCACCGATGCGGATGCCGAGCCCGCCGTTCAACGACTTTGCATCGCCCTACATCGGGCCCGTGGTGGTGGGCGATTTCACGCACAGCGGTTATCCGGGATTGGCAACGGCGGAATTCACGAATGCTGTCGCCGTGATTCTGCAAGGGAATGGAAACGGAACCTTCACACTATCCACGGCAGAGTTCGCGTTTCAGGATACGATGTTTGTCTCCGCTTTAGCAGCGGCGGATTTCAATGCGGATGGGAACCTGGATCTTGCAAGCGCCAATGGGTCTTACTTTGAGGGCTTCGTCGATCTCGGCTACGGACATGGAGCGTTCAATGCCGGCGGGCAGCTTTACGCGGAGGGCTTTCCGGAGGGCGTGGCCGTGGGCGATTTCAACCGGGATGGCAAGCTGGACGCGGTTTTGGCCGGAGGCGGATCGACGACATATCCATACTCCGGATACGCGGTTTCGCTTGGAAACGGAGACGGGACATTCACCCAGGCGAGCGGCTCACCGGTTTCCCTGGGGCAAGACCTGTCTGCAATTGTTGCGGGGGATTTCAACGGGGATGGAAAGCTCGATCTGATTGTGGCGGATGGCGTGGCAAACACAGTGACTGTCCTGCTGGGAAACGGCAACGGAACCTTTCAGACAGCAGGCACCTTTGCTACCGGAAATCAGCCTGGCGCGATGGTGGCGGGAGACTTTAATAACGATGGGAAGCTGGATGTGGCAGTGGCGAACGCCGGCGATGGCACTGTCACGCTTCTGCTGGGAAATGGGGACGGGACATTCACCGAAGCGCCAGGTTCGCCGTATACAGTGGGAAATTCTCCGACTGCAATTGCGGCGGCGGATTTCAATGGCGATGGAAAATTGGACCTGGCCGTGGCGGTGACCGGAAATGTGTCGATCCTGTTGCAGCAATAGTTAAGACACAACATGCAAGAAATGTTGTCTTGCGGTTCAGAACTTCTATGCCTTAAAGCAAGAACTCCATCCTCATGCGCGGATCGCGCGGAGGATGGAGCTTTGCATTTCAATTCCCTGCTTTTACTGATTCTTGGCTTCTATGAAGTAATGCGCAACGGTCTGTACGAAGGCTATCGAGTCCTGCGGGACGGCGACGTTGCCCTTGAGGACGGTCTGGAACGGGTACTCCTGGCCGTAGTACGTGTCGGTGTCGGAGTTGTTCTGGCTGACTGAAGTTCCGTCAAGATCGATACCGGCAAAGAGGCCTTTGGTGCGCGAGTAGGTCAGCAGCTCGGCAGACAGCCTCCAGTCGGTGGAGGCTTCGCCGTTGCGGCCAATCGGGCCGGCCGCCGCAGAAGCATTTGCGCCGATTTTGAACTTGCTCTTGAGCAGATCCTGAAATCCTTTGTCATTTACGGCAACGAGAACGAGGTCCGTGGACTGGCCGCCGATCTGAAGGCCCCATGAGCCGCCGGCGAGGCGGATGAAGACAGGAGCGCTCCAGCCGTGGCCGGTGCGGCAGGTGACAATGCCCTGGCCGTACTGCGCGCCAAAGACAAATGCGCCCTTGATCATGCCCGGCACAACGCCGACGCAGGTGGCCTGCTGCAAAATGCCTAACGGAATGCCTTTATCGTCAGCCCTCATGATCTGATCGAGGACGGTCTTGGCGGCGTCAATGCGGTCCTGCAGATCCTGACGTGAAGCGGCATGGACTTGACCGGCCATGCAAACGGAGGCAGCAAGGATCGTCAATTTTTTAAACATGAGAAAAATTCCTTCCTCTTAATTTCTTTGTTTGTTTTTATCTTTTATCTTCCGCAGTGCGAAGAGTTGCATTCACTGCCGAGAATTCCACTGACTGCGGACAGTCTCCCTTACTATGACGCGAAATGGGCGCAATAGGAGGGCTGAGGAAACCAATATGCAACTGATTGCAACTGGGGACGGGCAGGAAGACTTCGGCGCCCGAGTACGAATCTATCGCACCCGGACACCGTAGAGGATAAGAAAAGCATTGATTTAACAGGACATTTCAGATGCTTAAACATCCTGAAAGAGGAGGGGGGAGGGCCACAATGCAGCGTCTGTGGTGAAAAAATAGGCGTTCCCGGTCATCATGCGAGCATGGTGTCTGAGAACGCCTTTCCCCAGATCTGCGTTGTTTCTGAAATCATTGTGCAAGAATACACAAAAAGTAACAAGGTTACGGAAGTCCAATGTATTTTAGTAACCTATTACTTTAGGGTGGGAATGGTGTATAGGAGATGCGCAGGTGGTCGTGAATCAGTGGGAGGCGTGCGGATGGTCTGGAACAAGCGAACGATTGATGGCGCGCACGGAGAGATCGATGCGGTTTTCCGCGCCGGTCTTTTTCAGCAGGCTTGTGATGTGAGCCTTTACAGTACGCTCCTGGATGCCTAGCTGAGCGGCGATATCGCGATTGGTGCGCGCGAGAAGGATGAGCTCAAGCACCTGCTGCTCCCGGGTGGAGAGAGGGAAGGATGAGGACTGCACCATGGCGCGCGGGATGCCGATGAGGCGGTCAATGAGCCGCGAAAGAAGGCGGCGCGGCGCCCAGATGGAACCGCTGACTACGACCTCGATGGCATAACGGACGGTCTCCGGGCTGGCGGAGGAATCAAGATAGGCACGGGCGCCGGCGATAATGCAGTCCAGCACAAGCTCTTCATCGTTCTCCGGGCCGATGACAATCTGGGGCACATCGGGGCGCTGCCGCCGGACATTTTGCAGGGTCTCAACGCCGCCGGCCGCGCCGTTCATATCGACAACGAGAAATTCGATGGACTTGTTGGCCAGGAGCTCGGCAAGTGTGCCTGTGATGGGTGTGAGCGGCGGTTGGCCTGCTGTGGCAGGCTGGTCAAAGATGCTTCTGAGGCCTTCGACGCGGATGGGTTCCCCAGTGACAAGGCCAATGCGCACGGGAGGCGCGGCCTCGAATGAAGGTGTCTGCGTGCCGGGCGTTTTGCCGGACTTTGGCATTTGTCAATCTCCCAGAAATTCTGGCGGTATCTCAATTTGAATTGCTTTGTAACAGGCACGACTTGAGTCGTGCCAAAACGGCCATAAAAATGAAATTGGGCTTTAGCCCCCGAGGCAGTTTCTTCAAACGGAGACACTACCGAAATTCTATGCTGAAGTTAAGTGAAGGCGGGAAGACAAACGCTATGATCGGGAAGAATGAAAAGATTCACGCCGCCTGACGGGCAGTCTTGTTTTTCTGGAACTCAGAGCTTGGGCAGGACGATTCCCTGCTGGTTCTGGTATTTGCCTTTGCGATCGGCGTAGCTGACTTCGCAGGTCTCGTCGGACTGAAAGAAGAGAATCTGGCAGAGGCCCTCATTGGCGTAAACCCTGGCCGGCAGCGGCGTGGTGTTGGAGATTTCGAGGGTGACGAAGCCTTCCCACTCAGGCTCAAAGGGCGTGACGTTCACGATAATGCCGCAGCGGGCGTAGGTGGATTTGCCGACGCAGATGGTAAGCACGTCGCGCGGAATGCGGAAGTATTCGATGGAGCGCGCCAGAGCGAAGGAGTTGGGCGGAACGATGACGGAGAGAGCCTGGACGGAGACGAAGGAGCGCTCGTCAAAGGCCTTGGGGTCGATGATGGCGGAGTTGACGTTAGTGAATATCTTGAACTCGTCGGAGACGCGGAGATCGTAGCCGTAAGAAGAGAGGCCATAGGAGATGACGCCTTCGCGAACCTGCTTTTCGCTGAAGGGCTCGATCATCTTGTGGTTGAGTGCCTGTTCCCGTATCCAACGGTCGCTCTTGATGGACATGCGTCTCCTATTGGCGTTGATTGCGATTCCAGCGCGGTGTGCTTGCCGCGCGATGAGTGCCTGAAAGGCCCATCTTACGGGAGCGGGCGGGGATGTGACAATTGTGCAAATATGCGTAGTTATTGCCTGCTGAGATGCGCGCGAAGCTCTGGAAGAGAACGGCGGGGATGGGATAGTGTGGCAGCATGAAGACGATTCTGCTGCTGTTTTGCTCCAACATCTTTATGACGATGGCCTGGTACGGGCATCTGAAGTTCCGCAACACTCCGCTGATGCTGGTGATTCTTGCGAGCTGGGGCATCGCGTTTTTTGAGTATTGCTTTCAGGTGCCTGCAAACCGGTTTGGCTATGGACAGTTCACCGCATTTCAGCTCAAAATTATTCAGGAAGTAATCACGCTGACGGTGTTTATCGTGTTTGCGTGGCTGTATCTGGGCGAGCAGATGAAGTGGAATTACGCGGTCTCGTTCCTCTTTATTCTGGGAGCCGTGGCATTTGCATTCTGGGGCAAGCTGTAGGGGCCGGTTGCAGGCGGCTGGGGGATTTTGCACCGCGCCCTCAAAAATGCCCCATTCCACAAATGGCGCAAAACCTGTAGCATCACTCAGGTAGTGGTGATCAAGCACACAGAGAGAGGGTTCTCCTTTGATCAAGCAGGACATCGTACATTACGTGATTGAGCGCACGGGCCTGCCGCGGACCAAGGCGGAGGCGGCTGTGGACACGGTTTTTGAGGGCCTGAAAGAGGCTCTGGCTGCCGGCGACCGGATTGAGCTGCGCGGCTTTGGAGTCTTCAGCGTGCGCGCGCGCAAAACCGGCATTGGCCGCAACCCGCGTACCGGCACCGAAGTGACGATTGCGCCGGGCAAGGCTGTGCGCTTCAAGCCCGGCAAGGATCTTCACGAGCTGAAGACCAACGGAGCGAAGACGGAGTCATAACCGGCCAGCCTGATGAAAAGCCTCATCTTCGCTTTTTCGGAGGGAGCGTGAGGCTTCAGCCTCACGAATAAGGCCAATGTATTCAAGAGGGCTTTAGCCCCGGGCCCTTCCTTGAAGCCGCCAGACTGACTTTGCCGGCAATCTGTAACAGGCCTTTCTCTGACGGCGTTCGCGCCAGTCTGCCAGCCAACGGGCATGCCGCGCCTGCTTCAAAAGTATGATAAAGTATGATCCAAATCCAATGACTCAGGAGGCCGGCATGGGCGCGATTGAACGACTGACCATTACTCTTCCATCCGATATGGCGGGGCTGGTGAAGGGTGCTGTGGATGAAGGAGATTACGCCTCCACCAGCGAAGTGATCCGGGATGCGTTGCGCGACTGGAAGCTGAAGCGTGAGCTGCGGCTGCATAAGCTGGCGGAACTGAAGGCGGAGATTGAAATCGGCATGGCGGATTATAGAGCGGGCAGGGTTGTTGAATTCGATGCCGAGCGAATTGCCGAACATGGAAGAGAGCTTCTAGCGAAGCGACGGAAGAACGCACAAACTGGGAGAGCAAGCCACACTGCCAGCGCAAAATGACTCATTACGAGCCTCTCCAAATTCACTACTCGATAGCGGCGGACGCGGATCTGTCAGAGATATGGAGTTACGTCGCTGAGAATAGCTCCGAATCTCTCGCTTATGAATTCAACGCCCGAATTCATAGCAAGATTCAGCAGGCTGCCCGGTTTCCTTTCTCCGGAGCTCCCAGGCTGCACCTTGCGCCGGGCATGCGCGTGCTGTTTCAGGAGCAGTACGCTATTTACTGCATTCCTGGAGCCGGTGAGATTACTATCCTTCGCGTCCCGCATGGCGCGCGCGATTTGACTGCCATTGTTGAAGAGGGTGACTTCGTTCTCTGATCCGCCCTGGCTTACATGAGACGCTGCGCGTCTACGTCCACCGTCACGTTGCGACGTGGAACACCCGCGGCGCCAGCGTGCGCAAGCATGCCGCGCAGAGCTGCGTTGAGTGCCTTGCGCGAAGCAGCTTTCAGGATCAGGTGAAAGCGGTAGACGCCCTTGATGCGCGCTACGGGCGCGGTGCAGGGGCCAAGCATGCGGACTGCGCTGCTGTTCTGGTTCTGGACGAAATACTTGCCCAGGATAGAAGACCAGCCCGCGGCTTCTTCAAGCTTTTCCGACTGCACCAGCACATTGGCCAGCACGCCGAAGGGCGGATAGTGCATCCAGCGGCGGTATTTCTCTTCTCTTTGGACAAAGGCTGCGTAGTCGTGGGTTGAGGCGGCAACGATGGCGTAGTGATCCGGGTAGTAGGTTTGTACGACGACGCGGCCGGGAAGCTCGCCGCGGCCGGCGCGGCCTGAGACCTGCGTCATGAGCTGAAAGACGCGCTCGGCGGCGCGGAAATCCGGCATGGAGAGCGAGTGATCGCAGCCGACGACGCCGACCAGCGTGACGCCGTGAATGTCATGGCCCTTGGCGATCATCTGCGTGCCGACGAGCAGGTTGATTTCGCCGGAGTGGAGACGAGCCAGGAGCCGCTCCAGATCGTAACGGCCGCGAACGGTGTCGCGGTCCATGCGGCCGATGCGCGCGGCGGGAAAGATTTCGGATAACCGTTCCTCGCCCTGCTGTGAGCCTGCGCCAAGATAGTAGAGGTGCTCGGAATCGCACTGCGGGCAGCGTGCGGGAACGGTGCGGCGGTAACCGCAGTAGTGGCATTCGAGACGCTGGCCTTCGCGGGCGAGACCATCTTCCGATGGCGGTTTGTGGTGCGTCAGCGCGATGGCGCAGTTCTGGCATTCGAGCTTGGTTCCGCAGGCGCGGCAGAGCACGGCGAAGGAATAACCGCGGCGATTGAGCAGGATGATTGCCTGTTCGCCGCGATCGAGCGCGGCCTGCGTCTGCTCAATGAGCGCGCGGGAAAACAATTGCTCGGCGCCTGTGTCTTTGAATTCGTTGCGCATGTCGATCAGCTCGACTTGCGGCAAGGGGCGATGGTTGACGCGCTCCTTCATCTCGATGCGCGTGTATTTGCCGGCGGCTGAGTTCTGCCAGGTTTCAAGCGAGGGAGTGGCGGAGCCGAGCACGACGACGGCTCCCGCGTTGCGCGCGCGGACCACAGCCACATCGCGGGCGTTGTAACGCGGCGTTTCTTCCTGCTTGTAGCTCTGATCGTGCTCCTCGTCTACGAGGATGAGGCCGAGATTTGGCGCGGGCGCGAAGATAGCGGAGCGCGTGCCTACGATGATGGGCGCATCGCCCGAGCGGATGCGACGCCACTGCTCGCTGCGCTCTTCTGGAGTGAGCGCGGAGTGGAGCAGTGCGACTTTCCGGCCAAATGCGGCGTCGAGGATGCCGGCCATTTGTGGCGTCAGACCGATCTCGGGAACGAGCAGAATTGCGGACTGGCTGCGATCGAGAGCGCGCTGCATGGCGGCGAGGTAAACGGCTGTCTTGCCGGAGCCAGTCACTCCAAAAAGCAGAAAGGCGTGGAACGCCCCGAGCGAAGAGGCAATGGCTGCGAGCGCTTCGGTTTGCGGCTCGTTCAGCCGGATCGGGCCGCCGGAGCTTTCGATTCCGCCGAGACGGAAGGCCATGAGACGCTCTTCGATTTTCACAAGGCCGCGGCGGACCAGCGTTTGCAGCGTGGAGGGAGGCAATCCCTTGGCGCGCAGCGCCGCCAGTTGTATCTCCCCACCGCAGGCTGCCAGCTCGGCAAGAATTGCCTGCTGCTTTTGCGTAAGTGAAGGCAGGCGCGTCTCCGGAATGAGGACTGCGACTCGCTCCATGCGTCGCGCGTCGCGCTCTACTGCGCTGGTTTCGCGGGCGATCCACTTTTTGCGCAGCATGACAGCGAGAACGGATTGCGAGGCTGCGGTGGCGGTGCGCAGGGTAGAGATTCTGACCGGCTCGCCGGCGGATAGCTTGTCGAGCACGCGGCGCTGGAGTTCGGCGGAGTCTGGCTCCTTTGTACCAATGCGCGGCTTGGGCAGTCTCTTCTGAGCCACGCGTTCGAATCCTGATTCGCCGTCGGAGAGTGTGGCGAGGATGTCGCGCCCAAGGTCCGTGATGCGGTAGTAGACGGTGCGGCGAACCTCGGCAACGAGCGGGAGCATTCCGCGAAGCACCTCGCCTATGGGAGCGAGATAGTAGCTTGCGATCCATTCGGCCAGCACGAGAAGGTCTTCACTCAAGAGCGGGCCATCGTCTTCATCGAGAACAGCTTCAAGCGGGCGGATTTCGTATTCGGCATCGGCAGGCCTTGCGCCGACGCTCATGACGATGCCGATGAGTTTTTCATTGCGAAAGGGCGCAATGGCACGGGAGCCGCGGACAGGATGCTGGCCGTCACGGACCGCATAGGTAAAGGTGCGGTCCAGCGGAACAGGCAGCGCGACTTCGCAGAATTGGGACATGGGAGGCAAAGAATCAGTGTAGGCGATGTAGTGCCGCGAATTTCTGGCTCCCTATTCCCTGCCCCACGCCTATACAATTCTCCCGATGACGAATGCAACTTCTACTGCAACAACGAAAAAGCCGGCCAAAGCTACTGACAACCCTGTCACTCTTGCCATTGATATCGGCGGGTCGGGCCTGAAGGCCATGCTGGTCGATCCTGAAGGCAAGCCAGTCAGCGAGCGCGAGCGCATTCCAACGCCGGAGGTTCCCAAACCTACGCTGGTTCTGGAGGAACTGGATAAACTTGTGGGTGTCCTGCCGGACTTTGACCGAGTGTCTGTGGGTTTTCCGGGAGTGATCAAGCGCGGCGTGACCTATACCGCCGTTAATCTGAATCCAGAGTGGATCGAGTATCCGCTGCAGGCAGTGCTCGAAAAGCGCTGGAAGAGGCCTGTGCGCGTGGCAAATGATGCGGCGGTGCAAGGCTATGGGGCTATTTATAACCGCGGCGTGGAACTGGTGCTGACGCTGGGGACGGGGATGGGATCGGCGCTGTTTACCAATGGCAGACTCTGCCCGGGCCTGGAGCTTGGCCACCATCCGTGGAAGAAGGCGACCTACGAGGATTACCTCGGGCGCCGGGGCCTCGACAAAGACGGCAAGAAGAAATGGAACAAGTCTCTGCAGGAGGCCATTGAGCAGACAGCGCACACCTTCAACTGGGACCATCTCTTCATTGGCGGCGGCAACACCAAGAAGATTGACTTCGAGCTGCCGAAGAATTCGACGATTGTTTCTAATGAAACCGGCCTGCTAGGCGGCGTAATGCTGTGGAAGGATGATGTGCTGGGGGAATGAAACGCAGGCAGGCTTGGCCAATTTCCAATTATCTCAATAGCCTTCCATCTACTTCGCTATCCCACTTACCTGCACGGAACGCGCCGAGTGCTGCTCAAGGGCTTTCCGTATCTTGTTATCTATCTTGATTGGCGGGATGAGATTTTTGTGCTTGCCATCGCTCATGGCAAGCGCGACGTTGGATATTGGAAACCACGCATTCCCTCGTAAATGTCACGAAAATGTCACAAGCCGGGGCGCTTGAATTTTCCTCCTCACCTATTGCACCGTTCGTGTAAGATGGCCTCGCCAAAATCCTGGCCCAAATTACGATGCGATCCTTGATTTACACTGCACGCCTTTTGCAAGCTACTCTGCTTCTTCTGCTCGCTGCCGCGCTGTTGCCTTTTGCCGCGGCGCAGGAGACACCACAAACACCGGCGGGTATGCCGCAAAGCACGCAATCGGCTGCGCCGGCTTCAGACCAAAGCACGCCGAACCAGCAGCCATCGCAGCCCGCGCCCGGACTCAAGGCGCCCGCGGATCGCGACCGGCTGAATGCTCTGGCGCACAAGCTGTTGACTGCGGCGCTCAAGAAAAATGCGCTCGATGGCGACGGGTTGAAGCCGTGGCATATAAAGATCGAATACTCTTTGGTCTCCACTTACAAACAATGGGACAGGCGTCTTTCGGCGGGCGGAGGCCGCATGATGAGGGGGGACGGAACCTTAACCGCGTCGGGCGGCGGATCAGCCGATATGCTGAACGGAACGGTGGAGGAGTGGCACGCGGGACACTATCAGTGGAGCCGGGTTTACGCCAGCCGTGCGGATACATGGAACGGAACGCTATGGCGCGTCTCACACATTGAGCATTATGAGCTCAGGCCAAAGAACGTGGACTTTGCCGCCGATCTGTTGAATGGGAGTGTCACCCAACCCGTTGTCGATCCCATGTATCAGGCTGCCCTTGCGCCGCCGGAGGCCATGCTGGCCATAAGTCGTGTTTCGCCAGGGGACGGACAGAGTTTCAACTGCATATCGGTCACCAACCCCAATACGCCTGGACCGAACGGGGCGGCGGCGTGGAATATGCCGACGATGTGCTTTGATAGCGAGCTGCGGCTAAGGCTTGTTTCATCCGCCGACACGGCCATCCAGTTTATGGACTTTCAGCCCTACCAGGACAGGAGCGTGGCACGCACGGTGCGAGTGCTGGTGCATGGGCAGCTTAACTCCGAAATGAAGGTAACGCTGTTGGAGGATTTTGACCCTGCGACCAATGGCGCCTTCCTGAAGCCGACGACGAAGGCCGTTCTGCAGCCCTACGCGATCGAAGAGGGCGACCCACCGCTGGTGAGTGTTTATGAGCAGGGCACAACTATTCCTCTGCTGGGGGACGGAACGCCATTTCGCGGCACAGTCTCTGTGAGCGCCATTATTCGCAAAGACGGCAGCGTGAAGGCGTTAACGCCGGCTACCGGGCCGCTGCAGCCTGTGCTGGACGCTGTCAGCATTGCCGTGAGCAAGTGGAAATACAAGCCGTATCTCATTGACGGGCAACCGGTAGAGGTGCGGGTGAACATTTCCTATCTGATTGACGGCAAGCCGTTTGTGCCTTCCTATCAACGTGCGGGCCAGGCGCCGGGATCCCATACACCGTAAGTCATGTTTAACTGGAGGTATGCATCCTCCTGTGCGCCTGGTGGCCATTGACATGGACGGCACGCTTCTGCCGAGCTTGGCTCAACAAGTGAGCGGGCGGACGGCTCGGGCCCTCAAGGCCGCACAGCAGGCCGGAATCACGGTGGCGATTGCCACTGGCCGTCGCCAGGCGTATGCCGCGCCGCTGCTTGGGAGCTTGGGCCTGCGAGCGGATATGCCTCTGATCACGTCCAATGGTGCAGTGACCCGCACACTGGCGGGCGAGCCGATGGACCGCTGCCATCTGGACGCCGCGGTGGCGCGTGGACTGTGCGGGCTGCTGCGGCCCTTTGGCGCGGTGGTGTTTACCTTTGATCGGGATGGACCGGGAGAGCTGGTGCTCGAGAATATCCAACAGGCACATGACCGCATTGCGCTATGGGTGGATGCGAACCGGGCATCGCTACGCGAGGTGAGGCCGCTTGAAGACGCGTTCGGCGATGGCGAGGATCCGATTCAGGGCATGGTGTGCGGCACGGTGGATGAGATGAAGCGGGCAGAGGCGGCGCTGCGGCAGAGCCCGCTGTTTGCGAGCTGTGAATGTGCCAGAACGGAGTACGCGGCCCGGAATTTGTCTATTTTTGATCTGTTGCCGATGGGGGTTTCAAAGGGCAGGGCGCTGGAGCAGCTTGCGGCGCGGCTGGGCGTGGGACGCCTGGAAACAATGGCCATTGGCGACAACTGGAACGACGTGGAGATGCTGGAGTGGGCCGGGCAGGCCGTGTTGATGGGTAATGCCTCTGCCGAGCTGCGTACGATGGCTAAGCTGCGCGGATGGAAGCAGGCTCCGCACAATGACGAAGATGGCGTGGCGGTGATTCTGGAGCGCGAGCTGGCGCGACAGGCGGCGCAGGAGATGCAGGAGGCGCGATGAGGGCGCAGGTACTGGCGATTTTGATTGCGGGGCTGGCTGCCGGAAGGGGCTTTGCCGCCGAGCGCGCGACGCTGGCCAATGGATTTGCGCTCGACTGCCACCATCATGCGGTGGTGGATGGGCGCATGCGGCTCTACACGAACGCGGATGAGAGCAATTACATCGAGTTTGCTCCGGCGGAGGTTGCGGCGTTCGAAACAGTTCCAGACCCCGTGCCTGTGCCGCAACCCGCGGCAGCCGAAACCAGGCCTGTTAGCCTGGGCACGCTGCTTTCTTCCGCCGGCCATGCGCACAACCTGGATGTGGAATTGCTGGCCAGCGTGGTGAGAGCCGAAAGCGGTGGTAATCCGCTTGCCAGGAGCCATGCCGGTGCGCAGGGGCTGATGCAGCTGATGCCGAAGACTGCCGCGGAGCACGGCGTGACCAACAGCTTTGAGCCGCAACAGAATGTGCAGGGCGGGGCCGCGTATCTGGACGAGCTGCTGACGCGCTACCACGAAAATCTGACACTGGCCCTGGCCGCCTACAACGCCGGCCCTGCGGCGGTGGACCGCTATCGCGGCATTCCGCCGTACCACGAGACGCGGGCGTATGTGGCGCGCGTGATCCGCGAATTCAATCGGCGCGTGACGGAGCGGCAGCGGACGGCTCAGCGCGCCTCGCTCAGCGGCTCGGAATAGCGAATTTTTCCTCTTGTAATACCAAATAATACGTCATATTATTTCGTATTATGACTACGCATCGCACTATCAGCTTCCGCATTCCCTCAGAAAAAGTGGATGAACTTGATGCTCTGGCTAAATCCATGGACCGGGACCGCAGCTATGTGTTGAATGAGGCGGTGGGTGGGTATCTGGATTATCAGCAAGAGTGCATGAAGAAAATCGAAAGAGGCCTTGAAGATATCCGGCAAGGCAGGGTTGTCGATCATGAAGTTGTCATGCAACGCATGAATGCATTCATCCAGAAGGCGCGTGCAAGAAGGCGAAAGACCGCGTGAA
>NZ_JBEKYX010000072.1:0-20907 GCF_049510455.1 Occallatibacter sp.
GTAGCTTGACTTGGTGGCAAGTGAGAGTACGGTGAAGTTGGCATTGTTGGCGGTGCGGGTGATGGCGTCGTTGCCGAGGAAGCCGATGAGCGTTATGCGATTCTGATACATGGTGAGTCCCCACGTCGCCGCTTTTGGTCAGAAACGTCGTCCCGTTCCAGAATCCATACAGGTTGATGTGGTCGTTGAGAGCGGCAGCGTCTTTCCACGGTTTGATGACCTTGTCGAGTCGCAGCATCAGACCACCTCCACGCGGGGAACGCTCTGTTTGGCGGCGTCGTAGCGCACGTTGTATCGCTCCGATTTCGCAAGAATCCGCAGAAATGCGGGGTCGGTGTTGGTGACCCAATGGCCGAACACAAAACCTCCGACGAAGACAGCAACTCCGGCGATCAGGCTGTTGAACAGGTTGAACGCGCCCACGGCCCCGACGCAGACGAAGTAGAACAGCGTCCGCTCGACACCGAGGTATGTGAGGGGTTTGTGCAGGCTTTTGAAGACCCGACTCCTCCGACGGGTTGTAGTGTGTGTCTGCATTCTCGCCCCTCACAGCTTGTGAAATGGTTTGTGGGAGTCGTCAAGGATGGCATAGGGTCTGCTTACACGCCCCAAAGCCAGGTCAAAACGTTGGTCGCGAGAACCGCGATTCCCGTGCCGGCTGCGACACCTGCTAGGGTTTTTTTGGCGCCCGGCTCACCGTGCGCGAACTGGTAGCCGCCAACCACGATGGCAATCAAGCTTGCGACCTTGGCGACCGTGCCGGTGAAGAGGGTTTGCATCGCGGTGAATCCCGAGTCGAACGGCGACTGTGCCGAAGCGAGCGCCGGAAACAGGATAAGAAGTGTGAAGAGGGTGAGTCCGGGCCGAAACAGTCGCAGGCCATCCCAAGGGATTGCCCGCGTTGTACGGCCGAGTACGAGATTGCCGATCATCGGTACCTCCAGCGGCCCTGCTTGGGCTGCGATATGCGTGATCATTGAGCCAGAATGATCTTTCGTCCAATACGTCTTATTTATCGGGTGATAGCTCGCAGCTATCGGCAACTGTTATCTGGCGCGAATTCAGTAATATTCAGCCCAGAAGCGATAACTGTTCTGGAATCTTATTTGCTGTTGCACTGGGGTGCTTGCCGGTTGCGAAGGATTTGTGGATGTTGAGAGGAGGGGCATCTGGATACAGGTCTTTCTGAATTTGCCTTCGGAGCTTCTTTACCAGAATCGGGATAGTCTTAGGATGTCGTTCTTTGTGGTAGACGACAGCAGTATCTACAGTCCAATCCACTCGGGCAATCGGACGCGTCGTCAACTCTTCGTCCAGCGGAATCCCCTCCCGGATCAAGGCGAAGCCGTATCCTTCTTTAACCAATGTTTGCATTTCGGACGGATGGGAAGCGCGCGAATACTCTTCGACGGTGACTCCGGCATTGCCCAGGAGTTCCAGCAACCTTTTGTGAGCATCAGGGTGCCGCTGCGGGTGATAGAGAACAGCGAGATTGTTCTGCAAATCGGTTGCCTCCAAAGCTGCCTTGGAAGCAAGGGAATGATCCTTACGCAGGCACACCACAAGTCTGTCGCGACGGATTTCTTCGATGTGAAGGGCGGGATGCTTCAAAGGGAGGGTTACGATGGCAGCATCGACCATGCCGTCTACGATCTCTTCGGCCAATTGTGCGGTATCGCCATGGTTCGGTCGTATGGCGCATTTCGGCATCAGTTCCTTGTGCAGTTCACAGAAGGTGCGAAACAGGGCCTGATCGACGAGTGGCGTTGATCCGAATCGCACTGAATTGATTTCGCCACGTTCGATCGCGATGAGTGCGTCCATAATCTCATCGCGAACTTCAAAGAGAAGAGGGGCCAATGCCAGGAAAGCGAGACCGGTTCTAGTTGGATAGATGCGGCCATTTTTCGATTTGCGTAAGAGCCGAAAGGAGGCGTTTTCCTGAAACTGGCGTGCCTGGACTGTGAGATTGGGCTGGGATGTATGCAGTTCATCCGCAGCGATGCGAAATCCCCCTTTTTCGAGGATTGCGCGTAAATACCGAAAGTGGCGAAACTCCGCCCAGTCGTACATCGTCCTCCTGCGCTACAAGGGAGGCGATGCTGATCAAACTAAGAGCGAAACTTGCCATGCCTCCGCCTGTGGAAATCTGGTAAGAATATACTTGACACACCATGGTGCATGTAGTACCTTAAACACATGGAAAGTAGCAAAGACTTCCCGAAAAGCATGATGCAAGCGATTCGCTACTTCGCGGACGCGGACGTATGCGTTGAGTTTGTAGCTTCGATGCGTTGGCCAGATGGTGTTTCTTGCCCTCACTGCGCGGGTAAGAAGGTGTCATTCCTCAAGAGCAGACGTATCTGGAAGTGCATGAACAAAGAGTGCCACAAACAATTCAGCGTCAAGACGGGAACCATTTTTGAGGATTCTCCGATTGCACTCGACAAATGGCTCACTGCTGTTTGGCTAGTGGTGAACTGCAAAAACGGCATCAGCAGCTATGAGATTGCCCGCGATCTGAAGCTAACGCAGAAGTCCTCATGGTTCGTGCTGCATCGCATCCGGCTCGCTCTCCAGAATGGTTCTTTTGAGAAGATAGGCGGCGATGACGGTGGACCTGTGGAGATAGACGAAACGTTCATCGGCGGCAAGCTCAAAAACATGCACCTCAGCAAACGAGCCAAGTTGAAGTCTGGGCATTCGGAAGACAAAGCAGCGGTAATGGGAATGCTTGAGCGCAAAACGCGGCAGGTTCGTGCAAAGGTAGTTCCGCACGTCCGACGTGACGTATTACAGGCCGAAATTCTTAATCAGGTTGCGCCTGGTTCAATGGTCTTTACTGATGCCTACCAAGGTTACGCATGGCTCAAGGATCAGGACTTCATCCATGCCACAGTGAGCCACATAAACGAATATGTTCGGGGTTCTGTGCATACGCAGGGAATTGAGAACTTCTGGAGCCTGTTAAAGCGGAGCCTGAGTGGAACGTATGTCGCAGTCGAGCCGTTCCACCTTGACCGCTACGTTGGAGAGCAGGTTTTCCGCTTCAACAACCGCAGCACGAAAGACAATCCACTCACAGACGCAGACCGCTTTGTGCTGGCTGTATCGCAGATTTCAGGCAAGAGGCTGACGTATGCAGAACTGACTGGAAAGAGCGATGAGAGTCAGCCGTTCTGATGGGCCTCGTTGGATGCGGCGTCAGAAACGCGGGAAGCGGAAGCTCTAGATTTCCGCTTTTCCTCTTCCATGCGTCGCTGGAGTTCAGCTTTCGACACCTTGAGTATCGTTCGCATGGCATCTGTGAACTGAGTAAACTGCGCGTCTTGTGGCGGTGTCTTCATCACTACTATTATGACGCAGGCCGAAACATAATTGCGTGGAGTGTGACTTGCTCATCGGTAAATGAGTACAGTACCACTATTTCTGGAATTCGGTGAATTTTGAGTCCCCGTTGCTGATAAACCCAATATTGTCCTGACCTGTGGGTCCCAACTTCGGGCTTGTGACATAGTGTCCATTCAATTCCCTGCATTGCGTCATCTACGAGACGGAACGGTCTCTTAGCAGCTTCTATGTCTCGAGAAACATCTCTCTCTTGAACAATCTCCCGCAATATCATGGAATCCTATTTCAACGCTGCGATCTTCGCGTCTGCCCACTGCATGTCGGTCTCAGTGAGATCTCCTGGTACAGCAAGGATTGTATAAAGCGGAAGCTCCTCACCGATCTCAGCTAAATGCCAAGCCTCGTTATGGCTATAGTCGCTGATTGATTTAGCGGTATGAATATCGCAGACAGAATCAATGATGCGATTGATCTCTACGATGTCGCTGGCAGAGAAGAATCGATCAACATCAGGTTCGCTGAGCGATATATATTCCTTTTTCTCAAATCGATAGACCGGTACGTCTTTGACTATAATTTTGCTTTCATCTTCAAGTTCCTTCATGATGGCGGGCATACTCGCAAGCACGGGTCCATGTTGACGTTTTACGTACTTTGCGCCCGTCAGACCTTTTCCTGTCTTGAGAAAACTTCCTGTCTCCGCATACCACAGAATTTTATTGAGATTCGTGGCTCCTAGACGTGCAGGGTTATCTTCACATCTAGCACAGATGTAATGGACTAGTGTTTTGCACTTATCGCGATTAAACGTCGCCATACGTGTCCTCCTCGGCCCTTGGATGAGGGCCAGTGTGGCGTCCGCCGTTTAAGCGATCAGACGCGTTTTCCACAACACGCAAGACGGCCAAGGCTAACCGTTCGCTCAATGTTTGCGCGTGTATAACAGCTAGGTCAATAGCAAAATTGGGTAATCTGTGGAAATCGAACCCTAAACAAAACTGTTTATCCAGTATGGCACATTCGCTTTTTATTCCCTATGCATATTTCATGGTGTGCCAAGTATGTTTATGCCGGAAATCTTGCCAGTAATAGCAGGCGGGCGCAATAAAAGAGGTGCATTTGGCCAAACTTACTCTAAGCGGCATTTAACGTGCCCGTTCTCACGGTGTCCGCCGATATCCCATGTGGCATCTGGCGTGCTGCCGCGCCGGTCCTTGACACTTCAGAAAGCAAGGATAGCGAGTCGCAAAACTCATTGACGTTTCCCCCGCTATCGGTTCGCAGGCTTGGCGATGAGGCGAACATCGAGGTCCATGCCTACGGCCTCAGCGTACCGGATGAGGGTGCGCATGTTTACATTCTCGGGCCGACGTTCGGTGCGGCTGAGCTGCGGCGTGCTGGTACCGATCTTTTTCGCGAGTTCGGCCTGTGTAAGACCTCTGCGCTTCCTTTGATTGGCAAGCTGGAGACCAATGCTGAGAACTTTGGTCTCTTCCTCGTATGCCTGCCGGACGGACGGAACGGTGAGTTGCTGGTCGAGATAGTCATCCCATGCGGTTTTCATTTGCGCTTTTTCTCCTTTGCCGGTGGCCGTATTTCGATCCTGGAACCACTCTTTGCTGCCAGTTTGGCTTCATGCCTGGCCATCCTGGTACGCCCGATCTTTTTGTCGGCTTCCTCGACAGCTGCGGTGGCTTTAGTGAAGCCATGCAATAGGACAGCGGTGCGGTTTTCATCGAAAAAGTACAGGATGCGATAGCGAGTCTTGCCCACCCGCAACCTGGCTTCTCTGAGTTTGCCTTCGATTTGCGAGGTGTATGGATAATCCAGCGCCGGGCCGCCTATTTTGAGCAGATTGATTCGAGCTAGGACCTTGCCTCGAACTTCCTCGGTACCGTGTCGAGCCAGATGCGAACGGGAAATGTCCCATCCTCGTCGGTATAGAAGTCGACCTTCCATGGTTCGGACGGGGGTATGCTCACCCTCCTAATTTACCATATTTGATAAATATTGTTTTTGCCGGCACTTCAGTCCCGCTCAATTCATCATTCTATCCAATAGCCTGATACTGCTCTGCGGCGGAAAACGCCTGTCTGGTTTGAGCGAAAATTGCTTTGAATCGCCGATTCTGAGACACGTCTAAATTCAATAATTGCTTAAGGTTGCGGTAAGGACAGGGCCAAAGCGATAATTCCCATCTATCACCCGATAAATACGAAGTATTGGACATGCGTGGCCCTCCGCGCCAATCTAAGCGCTATCCGGCATTGTCTCGATGCTGTGTGCATTCTTCGTTGTCTTTCGAGGTGATTCATGCCTGTACCATCCGATGCCGCCTCCTCCCACCTGGAACCATTCGTCAATGCCAGGGAGGCCAGCAAGTTCGTTCGATTACACCCTGTCACGGTGCAGAGACTCGCGAGAGAAGGATTGCTCCCCGGACATCCGGTGAGCAATGGGTTACGCCGACATTGGAGATTCCGGCTCTCTGAACTCGGTCGATGGCTGCAAGCGCGAGAGAGCGAGCGACAACAATCTGTGATTTCTTCGAAAAGCGACCAACCCGGCTTGGCGACTACGCACGATTGTGGCATTTAAACAGGCTTAGCCTGAGCCGTTGCAACAGGCGTCGAGTGGTCGAAAACAGGGACATGAATTGCTCTTTCGGTGATGCTGCTCGCGAGCTATAGTGTCATTACCGATGCATTCTGCGCCCTCAGCGAAAGGAGGATTTTATGAGGAATGCGCGGAAGCAAAATGGCACGCTTTACCTGGATAAAAACGGCAGCAGGTCTCCGGTCTGGATGTTTAGCTGGCGGCATATTTGTCCGAACGGTAAACGTGTCCGAAAGAAGAGACAACTTGGCACACTTGACCAGTACAAGACCGAAGCAGCCGCGGAAAGAGCGGTGCGAAGTTGGCGGCTGGCCATCAACTCCAATCAAGGCTACGCATTCAGTGGAATCACGGTGAATGATGTGATCGAACACTTCCGTCTAAAAGAACTTGTCGACAAAGGCGAGAACGGTCGTGCGTGGGCGACACGCGACCGGTATGAGAGCTATCTCAACCGGTGGATTGCGCCTCGCTGGGGCGGAGAGGAATTGGATTCTATCAAGGCTCCGATTGTCGAAGAGTGGCTGGAGGATTTGAAATTCGATCCGAACTGGCGGCTGAAGAAGAAACTTCGACCTTCCGAAGGGAGCGCTGTGAAGCGCTCCAAGAAGAGAGCCGAAATGCAAGTGCTGTCTCCTGCCAGTAAGACCAGGATTCGCGATTTGATGGGCGTGCTCTTCAATCATGCGATCCGGTGGGGCTTCACCGATCGAAACCCGATCTCGGGACCGGTAAAGGGCTCTGGTGTTCGCCAGAGTTCGAAACGGCAGAGCATCCCCGACATTCTAGATGTCTCCGAGATGCAAGCGATCATCGCCGAACTTCAGTTGCGGGAGCGCGTATTGCTTTTCTTGGATATGGTGACCGGACTGCGGCGCGGCGAGTTGGCAGGGTTGCGGTGGAGTGATATTGATCTCGGCAAGATGGAGATCAATGTCACTCGTTCGGTGGTGGACCAGGTTGTGGGCCGCTGCAAGACCGAAAGCTCGCAGAAACCTGTGCCCCTGGACGAGTACACGGCACGGGATCTGCAAGAGTGGCATCGCTTCACTCCATATCGCGAGCCCGAGGATTGGATCTTCGCCTCCGACAGCAGCCGGGCTGGAAAGAAACGCGGGAAGCAGCCGCTCTGGTTATCGACCATCATGCGTTACCACATCCAGCCGGTGATCAAGAGACTCGGCATCGATAAGCGCGTCTCTTGGCATACCTTCCGGCGCACCTACACGACGCTTTTGCAGGCGAACCGTGAAGATGTCAAGGTGGTGCAGGAGTTGCTGCGGCACAGCTCGGTGAAAGTGACCATGGACATTTACGCGCAAGCGCAAATGCCCGCCAAGCGTGCGGCGCAGCAAAAGGTGGTGGAGATGATTCGGCCTCTAATGTCCCAAATGGAGTGCAAAATCGGGGCTTAAATGCTCCGCAAAATGCTCCGCAAAATGCTCCGCGGCGAAATCGGGGAATTTTTGCTAAGTGCTTGAAAAGATTTGGCGTCCCCGACGGGATTTGAACCCGTGTTATCGCCGTGAAAGGGCGGTGTCCTAGGCCGGGCTAGACGACGGGGACGTTTTTGAGGAAGTGGCCGATGGAACTACCGAAGGGCTGTTCCAGAGCCAAGGGGCGCAGCCGTTTGGCCGCACATTCCCTTCTATTAAGCTATCAATTCAGGCGTGGCGTGTCAAAGATTGCGGATGCGCTGCTATCGTTCTCTTGATGGCTCTTGTGACCAGCATCCAGTCCGCGACCGGCCCGGCTTCCGGCCCGACGGCCACGCTGATCTACGACGATTGGTATCCTGCGCTGCGCACGGACCAGCTCCGGCCCGGCAAGCTGGCGACGGCGATGCTCCTGGATATTCCACTGGTCCTGGGAAGGTTAAAGAGCGGGAAGCTCTTTGCCATGCGCGACAGTTGCCCGCATCGCGGCATCCCATTAAGCGTGGGCTGGTTTGACGGCAACCGCCTGACCTGCCGCTATCATGGATGGGAGTTCGAGCCATGCAGCGGGCAGTGCGAGCAGATTCCCTCGCTTTCGAGCCACGACAAGCTCGACCCCACGCGCATTTATGCCTCCGCCTACCCCTGCGACGAGCGCGACGGCCATGCCTGGGTCTACATTCCCGCTCCGGGAGCCGGAAAGCTGGCGGCACCGGCCAGATCTGTCCCGGATCTCGCCAAATTCGGGCCGCGCTATCACACCGCGCATCTCTCCGCCGACCTGCCCTGTAACGTGGATCACGGCATCATCGGCCTGATGGACCCGGCGCATGGCCCGTTTGTGCATCAGGCTTGGTGGTGGCGCAGCCGCCACTCCATCCGCGAGAAAACCAAGCGCTTTGAGCCTATTCCGGAGGGCTTTCGCATGGCCGCTCATGCGCCCAGCGCCAACTCCGCTCCATACAAATTGCTTGGCGTCTATGGCCAGCCTGTTGAAACCACCATCGACTTTGTGCTGCCGAACCGGCGCACGGAAACCATCCGCTGCGGCGACAAGTGGTTCTCCTCACTCACCACCATTACGCCCGTTACCAGCTCCACCTGCCGCATTGATGTGATTGCCGCCTGGAACGTCTTCTATCGAGTTCCTTTGGTCACTCCCATTGCCAAGTTCTTTGGCGCCAGGTTCGTCCGCCAGGACCAGGAGACGATGATCCAGCAGGCCGAAGGGCTGCGCCATAACCCCAGCCTTATGTTGATTGACGATGCCGACAAGCCCGCCAAATGGTATTTCGCCCTGAAGCAGGCGCGGCTTGAAACCCCTGCCGGCACTGGGTCGAAGCATCCTATGGATGGCCCTGTCGATCTGCACTGGCGCAGCTAGGACTTGTGCGCATGATCGAGGTGGATGGCGCTGCGGCGAAAATCGGTTCAGCGGATCTGCTAACATCAAGCAAACAAGCGGCTTATCTGTTGACTGCAAAATGAGACACTGAGGGAGTTTTCTGCATTGCGCTGAAGGTTCTCGCGCCTCCACTCTGACAGCCATGTTGAACGGCAAAAAAATATTTGCGCTCTGCTCCGCGACCCTGCTGGCTGGCGGACTCTGGGCACAAGCCCCGCCGGCCCTTCGGCACACACCCAGCGGCATTGAGCAGACGGTCGGCGGCGTTACGCTGCGTGTACAAGCTTTGCGTCCGGATCTGCTCCGTGTCCGCATATTTCCCATAGCACATCAGCCGGAAGACGCTTCCTGGGCAGTGCTGCCGGAGGCTCGCACGGCGCATATTGAAGTCACGCCAGAGGGCTCCGGTTTTCGCACCTCTGCTCTGCGCGTAACGGTTACGGCAGACCAGCGCCTCACCGTCACCGATCTCGACGGCAACATTTTGCTGCAGGACGCCTCGCGCGCCGCCTGGGACGGAGCCGCATTCCGTGTGACCAAAATCAAAACCGGCGATGACCACTTCTTTGGATTGGGCGACAAGCCCGGACCGCTGGACCGCGCCGGCGAAGCCTTTGCCATGTGGAACACCGACTCCTTCGGCTGGCAGGAATCGACGGATCCGATCTACAAATCGATCCCGTTTTTCATTCAAATGCGCGCCGGCCGCGCGCTCGGTGTCTTCCTCGATAACACCTACCGCACCTTCTTCGACTTTGGCCGCGAGCGTGATAACCGCTACACCTTCTCCGCGCCGGCAGGACCGCTCGACTACTACTTGCTTTACGGCCCGGAGCCAAAGCACGTTCTCAACACCTGGGCCTGGCTTACCGGACCCACGCCGTTGCCGCCGCTGTGGGCGCTCGGCTATCAGCAATCACGCTACAGCTACATGACACGCAAGGAAACCGAAGAAGTCGCCGCTCGCTTCCGTACAGACCACATTCCCGCAGATGCACTCTGGCTCGACATCGACTTTCAGCAGAAGAACCGTCCTTTCACCATCAATGAGGATCGTTTCCCAGGTTTCGCAGACATGGTCCACACGCTGTCCGCCGAGCAATTTCACCTCATCACCATCACAGACCCGCACATTGCCTATCTGCCCAACCAGAACTACGCGCCTTATGACTCCGGCAAAGCCGGCGACCACTTCGTCAAGCGCAACGGGCAGGATTATGTTGGCTCCGTCTGGCCCGGACCATCCGTCTTCCCTGACTTCACCCGGCAGCAGACGCGCGTCTGGTGGGGAACGCTCTACAAGCAACTCGTCGCCGATGGAGTCTCTGGATTCTGGAATGACATGGACGAGCCTGCCGTCTTCGTCTATCCCTCAAAGACCATGCCGGATGATGCACAACACCGCATCGATGAGCCGGGCTTTGCTCCGCGCACGGCGTGGCATCCGGAGATTCACAACATCTACGGTTTGGAGACCTCGCGCGCTACGCATGACGGCATTCTCGCGCTGCGCCCCAATGAGCGGCCCTTTGTGATGACGCGCGCCAGCTATGCCGGAGGACAACGCTACGCCGTCACCTGGACCGGCGACAACTCATCCACGTGGAATCATCTCCGCCAGACCACGCCGCAGCTTCTGAACCTTGGCCTGAGCGGCTTCTCGCTCTCAGGCGCGGATGTGGGCGGTTTTGCCGGTTCGCCGCCACCCGATCTGCTCACGCGCTGGCTCATGCTTGCCGCGTTTCAACCCATTGACCGCGACCACGCTGTGAAAGGCTCGCGCCCGCATGAGCCCTGGGCCGACGGACCGGAGCAGGAAGCCATCCGCCGCCGCTACATCGAGGAGCGCTATAAGCTGATGCCCTACCTCTACACCGCGGCGGAAGAGACATCGCGCGACGGCCTGCCGATTATCCGGCCCTTGTTTGTGGAGTTTCCCCATGCCACGGTGGATAATCATCCGCTCGATCTCGATGCTCCCGGCGAATTCATGTTCGGTCCTGATCTTCTCATCGCCGATTCGCCTTCCCCGGAAGAGGTTGCGCCCTACGAGGTCCATCTGCCGCCCGGCATCTGGTACAACTACTGGACCGGCGAGCGCCTGGATCGCAGCGCTCCCATTGCTGCGCGCGACAACGAAATCCGCGAGACGACCGCAGCACTGCCGCCCATCATGGTCCAGCCCAGGCTCGACGAACTGCCCATGTATGTCCGCGCAGGCGCGATCGTGCCCATGCAGCCCGTCACGCAATCGACGAGTGAGGCGCCCGGCGGCCCGCTGACATTGCGTGTGTACGTACCTGCTTCCGGCGCATCCTGCAGCGGCGAAATCTATCAGGACGATGGCGCAACCTATGACTTCCGCCACGGCGCATACTTCCGCCAGAGCTTCACCTGCTCCATCGCAACCAACGGCGCGCTTAGTGTAGACCTCGCCAAGCCGGAAGGCAGCTTCACGCCGTGGTGGAAACAGATTCGCGTCGAAGTGATCGGCTTTGCTGCGAAGAGCGCTTCACTCGAAAATCGCAGCATCACGGCAGAAAAAACCTCGCTCGGTTCAGCAGTCACCATTCCCAACACCGGCAATGCGATGCACATCGCGTTTCAATAGCGATCCTTACGCAAATAGCAAAAAGCGGCCAATTGGCCGCTTTTTGTTTATGACTGAAATCAAACCTCAGATCCGCATCGGCATCAGCACGTAGCGTGACTTGTACTCCGCATCCGGGCTCTCGGGCCGCATCTGCCCCGCCGATTGCGAGTCCTTGAACTCGAGCCTTACTTCGCCCTCGTTGCCCAGCGCCTTCAGAAAATCCAGGATGTAGCCTGAGTTGAAGCCAACCACAATCGGATCGCTGGAGTACGGCGTATCGATTGTGTCCTCGCTCTCACCCGCTTCGGTCGATGCTGCGCTGATCTTCAGCTCGTTGCCTTCAAGCCGCAGCCGGATTGCGCCGCTCCGTTCATCGGCAAACTGCGCTACACGCTGAATCGCCTGCGACAACTCCGCCGAGCGCACCACGGCAAACTTTGTATTGTCGCGCGGCAGCACTGCTTCGTAGTTTGGGAACTGCCCGGTCAGCTTGCGTGAGCTCAGCGTGCGGTGACCCACGCGGAAGAACAACGTGTGATCGTCATCGGCAAACTCCACCTTCTCCACGTCGCTTGAGCCCAGCAGGCTCGCCAGCTCACTCAGCGCCTTGCGCGGGATCAGCACGCGCTTCTCGCCGCTCATGCCTTCCAGCGTCTCACCCGGCTTTTCAACAAAGCTCAACCGGTGGCCATCGGTCGCCACCATGGCAAGGGACTCCGGCTTCAAGACCAGCAGCGCTCCATTCAGCGTGTACCGCGACTCTTCATTCGAGATGGCAAAGATCGTATGCGCAATCAGCGTCTTGAAGGCCAGCGCGGGAATCGACGTCACGGATTCCGAGGGGAACTCCGGCACCTGCGGATAATTCGCACGCGCCATGCCCACCATCTTCGTGTTTGATCGGCCGGAGCGAATCTGCACCCAGTGGTTTTCAAGCAGCTTGATCGAGACCTCGCCATCAGGCAGCAGCTTCACGTAGTCGTAAAGCTTGCGCGCGGGAATCGTACACGAGCCTGCCTTCTTGACCTTCACATTGGCGCTTGTGCGCATGGCCTGATCCAGGTCCGTCGCCGTGATCGTCAACTTGTCGCCTTCGGCCTCAATCAGAAAATTTGAGAGAATCGGAATCGTTGTCTTGCGTTCCACCACGCTCTGCGTCGCGGTGAGTTCCTTCAACAATTCCTGACGGCTTACCGTTATCTCCATCGTTGCCCCCTGTGCGGCCGTTTGCTCCATTTCCGCTTCCACGATCGACATCCCCGGACCCCCAAACTTCTAACCTGCTTCCAAGCCGCAGGCACAAAGGCCTGGACCGCCAGTCCTGGCCAGTTCTTCTTGATTGTATTCACCTTTCCTGCAAATACCAGCGTGGAAAACACGCGCCAAATCTGGATTCCGCGTACCGTGTTCCCGAAAAGTAAGCCCCGATGCCCATTTTCACCCCGACATTGACCTGACACGAGCTCGCAATGCCGGTTTCCGCGGCAGCGACGGATACTCTCTGTTTTTGAAAAAAGATATATACAAACTCTCGTAGTACCCGTAGTACACCACGGAAAAGTGGATAACCTACCCAACTGATTCAATCCGATTGCCTTGGCTGCCTTGCCTGTTTTCTAAAACGCGACGGCGGAAATCTGCACAACTGGAAAAGCCTCCGGTTTTGAATTTCACGCATACCTGTTTCTCCACGCTTTCAACAACAGGCCTTCAACCCCCTGTGAATTCCCGCTCCCATTTGTGCAAACAACGTCCGCACACGCATTGATAGCGGGTGCCAAAGACCTCGCTTCTCCACATCGCCTGCGCTTTCCACGTCTTCCACATGCGTGTGTGCAGCGCAGGAAAACTGGTCCTATGTTTCCCATTTCAAAACAACAAAGACATTCCCCATAATGTTTGAGATACCCGAAATACTTATTCCATTTCAAACTAGAGGCAGTGCCACATGCGCCGAAGGCGCAGTTGCCACAGACACCAATCTCGATGGCCAGTCCCATGCCTATCTCCATTCCCAATCTCGAAGAGGAGCTTCTTCGCCAGACCCAGGCCGATGCGCCGGGCCGCGAGTTCTGCCATGCCATCGCAGAGCTTGCCCGAACCGGGCGCTTCGCGGAGCTGGAGCGAGTTTTGCCCGAGGTGGCATATCAGGAAATGGCCGCGCACTTCCGTCGTGACCCCGCGGGATTCATTGACGGCTGGCAGTCGCTGGCCCATGAGATGCATCAGGGCTTCATTCTGCACGCCCGCCAGCGCCTCACGCATCTCACTCGCCTCCTCGCAGCCGGCGAGTCTGAGCAGGTTCCCGCCTGGCAGGAGATTCAGCGCGCGCTCGATACGCATGAGAACAACCTGCTTCGAGCGGCCATTGCTTTTGAGCTGATTGCGCTGATCGAGCCGGCAACCGCCCGCGCCACGCACCTGCGAGAGTGTGTCGTCGCTTCGCCCGCATCGGAGGAGGCCGATAGCTACCTCGACGAGGCCACCCGCTGCTACTTCTATGGTCTCTATACAGCCTGCGCGGTGATGTGCCGGTCTGTCGTGGAGGAAGCCGTGAAGCAGAAGCTCCCGCCCGATCTCGCTGGCCTTGTTGCACGCCGCTACCGGCATACGCCCACCCTCGGCAATCTGCTCCATGAGGTCAATAACAACCTCCAGCTCATCGGCATCAACCCTGACTTCCTCAAGCCTGCCAACCGCGTCAATGATGTCGGTCGCAAAGCAGTCCATCAGGGCCTGCTCAGTGAAGCTGAATCCCGCCAGTGTCTGCAGGATGCGCGCCGCGCACTCGAAATCCTGCTGTGAGGCTGCTCCCTGACCACGGCTTTTATACTTAAATTTCGATGTCCTACGCCGCAGCTCCATATTCGCAAGCTATTGCCGAATTGAACCGTATGGCGCCCGAGCTGCACACGCAGCCAGGTACGCCGCGCCGTAAGTTTTCGCTCGATGAGATACGCATACTTCTCGAAGCTCTCGGCAACCCGCACAAACAATTCCGCTCGGTTCTTATTGCCGGGACAAACGGCAAAGGCTCCACGGCCTCCACTCTCGCTTCGATTCTCCAAAGCTCAGGACTGCGAATCGGGCTCTATACTTCGCCGCATCTGGAACGCCCCAACGAGCGCATCAAGATTAGTGGCCCCGGCGCGGCAGAGGCTGAAAACACGCTTCTCGACATCTCGGACGACGCTTTTGGCCGCCGCTACTTTCAGGTTTATGACGCCGCGCAGCAACTCTTCCTCTCGGGCACACTTGCGCAGCTTCCCAGCTTCTTTGAGACCCTTACCGCCATGGCCTTCCTCCATTTTGCGGAAGAGGCCGTCGAAATCGCGGTCCTTGAGGTCGGCATTGGCGGACGCCTCGACGCGACGAATATCGTCGATCCGCTCCTGTCTGTCATTACGGACATCTCGCTGGACCACACCGAATGGCTCGGCCCTACCATCACGGACATTACCCGCGAAAAGGCGGGCATTCTGCGCTCCAACGGCACGCTCGTTACCCTCCCGCAGCACCCTGAAGCCAACCAGGCCCTCGGTGAAATTGCCGTCTCTCTCAACGTGCGCGGCGTCAGCGCCACGCCCTACATGCCGACCATCCATGCCGGCCAGACCTATCCCGTCGAAGTCTTTAACGCGGAGATCGAAGTCGCTTCCCCGCTTCATGGCCCACACCAGCATCGCAACATTGCGCTTGCCATCGCCGCCGCGGTTGAGCTGGCGACGAATCACGGCGTGCCTGTTACGCCGGTATCCATTGCTGCCGGCATCCGCAATACGCGCTGGCCCGGCCGGCTAGAATCGATTTCCGCACACGGCACGCAGTGGGTTGTGGACGTTGCGCACAATCCCGCGGGTGCATGGGCTCTGCGGGCAAGCCTGCGCGAGATCGACCCAGCTCCGCGCACCATGATCTTTTCCTGCCTTAAAGACAAGCCGCTTACCGAACTCGCCCAGATTCTCTTCCCGCTCTTTGACCAGATTGTCTTTTCGCCTATTGCCAGCCCGCGCGCCACGCCGATGCGGGAGCTTCTGGCAGCAGCCGAACAGACCGGAACGCCAGCTCACGCCGCTGAAACCGTCGCAGAGGCATTGAGCTTTGCGCAGCAACACGCCAACGGCGCGCCAATCGTAGTTTCCGGGTCAGTATATTTAGTGGGCGAGGCTCGCAAGCTGCTCTTCCAGCAGGGCGCGCGATGACGCCTCAAACCCAATCCGAGGCATCGCGGGAGAAATTGCCCCAACGGTCAGTCCGTCCCCCGGATCCTCTTCCTCTCAAAAACCGGTTCATCACCAACGTTGTTCAGGCTCCGCTCTTCTTGCTCGCCACAGCGCTCTGCGGCTCCGCGGCGCTTATCGCATCCTTGTTCGCCAAAACCGGCCGCACGCAGCATCGCATCGCGCGTCTCTGGGCGCGGCTATCGCTGTTCGTTTCCGGCGCGCGGCTCACGGTGCTTGGCCGCGAGAACCTCCTCGCGCATCCTGTCGCTGTCTACGCCTCCAACCACACCTCGTATATGGATACGCCGGTGGTCTTCGCTTCACTGCCTTTCCAGTTCCGCATTCTGGCGAAAAAAGAGCTCTGGTCGCTGCCCTTCATCGGCTGGTATCTCGCCCGCTCCGGCCAAATGCCCATCAATACCGAGAACCCGCGTTCCACGCTCTCAAGCCTGGGCAAAGCCGCCGCTGCCCTGCGCGCCGGCATGAATCTCTTCGTCTTTCCTGAGGGCTCGCGGACACCGGACGGCACGCTGCAGAGTTTTCTCTCCGGCGCGGCCTTCCTCGCCATCCGCGCGCAGGTTCCGCTCGTTCCCATTGCGCTCAGTGGCGTTTACGATCTGCTGCCCATTCACACGCGTCACTTTTACCCCGGCCCGCTCACCCTCCACGCGGGCACGCCCATTCCGACGGACGGTCTCACCATCCGCGATGCCGATGTGCTTACCCAGAAGCTTCGCGACGCTATCGCCGGTCTGCTGGACCAATCCCGTTAACTTGTTCTTTTGCCCTCCGGCCAGTCCTGATACGATTTCTCCGCATGAGTCACCTTCTTCCAGAGGCTCACAAAGCCGGAGACTCCCAAGCGCACTGTTCGTCAGGAGGTCGCCGCCATGGCAACTCCACAGAATCCCGCAATCTCACTCAAGCCGGCAGTGGCCTCAGTCGATGAAAGTCTCAGCCGCGCCGGCATTCTGCACCTTGTAGCCATCGTCGCGGCCGGCGCCATTGGCGGATTCCTCTTCTGGGTCATCGCCAAGGTCACCGGCACATCGCCGCTCCCTGGAATTGCGGGCTTCTGGACGATCCCCGCGCTCATGTTCCTCGGCGCATTCGCTGCCGCCATCGGCGTCTATGTCCTCACCGCCTCTGACACCTCGGCCATCAAGACTTACGTCTTCGCCAGCCTCTGCGGTCTCTGCTGGCAGCCTGTTATCGCTTCCGGCGTCCGCATGGTGGGCAATCTCAACGCCACATCGCAGTCCGAGCAAGTCGGCTCGCAGACGCAACTCGTGCAGCAGGCCGATGCATCCGGCAATGTTCAGCAGCTCACCAGTGCCGTGCAGCAGACTACGCCGCTTGTCACGCAGGCGCTCAATGCCACGGTAAACATTGACACCGACACCAGGAATCAGGTGGTCAACAACTCCAGGCAGGCGATCAACCAGATTCAGTCCGCTGCCGCCAAAGCGCCCGAGGCCTCCGTCGAATCTCTCCAGAGCATCACCGTCGCCGCAGCTAACTCCGGTTCCTCGGCTGTCGCGCTTCAGGGTGTCCAGTCGCTCCACGCCCTTGGCGGCACTCCGAACCACGCAGCGGCACCGTATGCCCGCCGGTCGCTCTCTTACGTCGCACTTCACGCCAAGGATCCGTCGATCCAATTGGCTGCAAGAAACGCGGCTACCCAGATCTCTCAGTCCAATCCCTGAAGCTACTATTCTTAAATCTCGTGCAGCGTCTCCATCGGGTCCACCTGCGTTGCTCGCCACAGCGGCACCGCGGCAGCCAGCAGAACAATCAACAGCGCGCCCGCCGCTGCCAGCCCCAGTACAACAAAATCGTGCGCTGAGACACCGAAGACCAGGCTCTCCACCCATCGCGAAGCGCCCCAACTCGCCGCCACTCCGGCAACAAGCCCAATCGCGCCCAGCACTGCCGCCTGCCTGCCCATCCGCCGCAGAATGGCCGTCGTTCCCGCGCCCATCGCCATGCGGATCGCAATCTCCTGCCGCCGGCTCGTCATCCAGGAATTGAGAACCCCATAGCAGCCAATCGCGGCAAGGATCACCGCAATCGCCGCAAAGAGCGCCAGCAGCAGCGTGATAAATCGCCGCTGGGTGAGTGATCCGCCGAGCGATTCATTCATTGTGCTCAACGATTGGATCGGAACACCGTTATCTATTGACGCAAGCACGCGCCGCACACTGCCGGCCATCGCCGCCGGATCGCCTGCGGTGCGAATCATCATCACCATAGAGTTGTCTGCATGCTGCGCAGCGGAAAAGTAAAACGTCGGATACGCCGCAGAATCCAGGCCCAACTGTGGCACATCGCCCACCACTCCCACAATCTCCAGCACCGACCCTTTCATATACGGGCCGCCCATTTTGATGTGCTGCCCCAGCGCCGAGCGCGCATCCTTCCACCATGTCCGCGCCATGGTCTCGCTGATGAGCGCGACCTCCACCCCGCCGGCACGGTCCTCCTTGCTGAAATCACGCCCTGCCACTACGGGAATCCCCATCGTGCGGAAGTAATTCACGTCCGCCACATTCATCAGCGTCAGAGGAACATCCTCGCGCCTTGGCGTCGGCTTCTCCACAATGGAGTACCAGTTATCGGCGCAGTCGCCGCCTGCCGGAGGACAGCTTACCGCGCCGACAGACTGAACTCCCGGCAGCGCATGCAGCGCCGTCTCCAGCTGCGAGTAGAAATCCAGCACCGCCGCATCCGTTCCGTACCGCATGTTCGGCAACTGCAGCTCCAGCGCCAGCACATGGTCAGCCGCAAAGCCAGGGTTCACATTCTCCGCTGCCAAGAGGCTCCGCAACAGCAGCCCTGAAGTGAACAACAGCACCAGCGCCGCCGCCACTTCCACTGCCACAAGCCCGCCACGCACGGCATGACTCACCCTTCCAGTTCCCGCGCCCGCACTGCTCTCCTTTAATACGAGTGCGAGATTCACTCTCCTCGAACCCATCACCGGCGCAAGTGCGCACACTAGCCCCACGGCCACCGTCAGCCCTGCTGTAAACAACAGCACCGGCACATCCAGGCTCGCTTCCATCAATCGCGGAATATCCTTCGGTCCCAATGCCTTCATTGCCTGCAATGCGGCAGAAGCCAGCCCCACGCCACATGCGCCGCCAATCAGCGTAATCAGCAGCGTCTCTGTCAGCAGTTGCCGCGCAATCCGCCCGCGCCCCGCGCCAACTGCGCTCCGGATCGCCATCTCCCGCGCGCGCTCCGTCATCCGAATCAGCAGCAGGCTCCCGATATTCACGCACACCAGCGCCAGTACCACTGCCACCGCGCCCATCAGCAGCGTAAAGACATGCCGCACATCGCCTGTCCGCTGCTCAGTCACAAACTCCGCATACGCGCGATGATCATCTTCAGGCCCGGGGTCGCCCTTTGCCAGGCGCACCATGATCGTATCGAGGTCCGCACGCGCTGCGGCCAGTGTTACGCCCGGCTTCAGCAAGGCCAGGACCCGTCCTCCGCCATGCATATCGCGCCGCGCCAGCTGTTGCGGCGACGGCCGGTACGGCAAGTAGTAATCCACACGCCGCAGAAAGAATCCTGGCTCGCGCGCCAGCACGCCAACAATCGTGCGAGCGCTCCCATTCAGCATCAGCGTCTTGCCCACAATCTGCGGATCGGCTCCGAGCGAGCGTGCCCAGAAGGCCTGCGAGACCACCACCGTCTCCGGCGCATGCGGATCCTCGTCGCTTGCTGTCAGCAGCCGTCCCAGGATTGGCCGCACGCCGGTCAACGGAAAGAACTCGTTCGTCACCACGCCCGCGTGTGTCAGCACCGCTGGCCCGCGCCCGGTCAGCGTCAGGCCGGTGCCTTGATACGCCGCCATCGCCTCAAACGAGTGATTCTCCGTGCGCCAATGCTGAAAGTTCAGCCACGTAACACTGATCCCATCCGCCTTGCCCGACGACTCGCCCAGCACCGTCATCCGCTCGCCATGCGGAAACGGTAGCGGCTTGAGCAGTACCGCATACACTGCGCTGAAGATCGCAGTATTCGCGCCAATCCCCACCGCCAGCGTTGCAATCACGACCAGCGCAAACGCGGGTTTCCGCAGAATTCCCCGCAGCGCATAGCGCACATCCTGCGCAATGCTCTCCAGCCACACCCATCCCCACTTTGCGCGCGTTACATCCGCCACCAGCGCGGAGTTTCCCAGTTCGCGTATTGACGCCGCGCGCGCCGCTTCATACGATTCGCCCCGCGCCATGCGCTCTTCCACGGCAATCCGCAGATGCGCGTCCAGCTCGTCGTGAAGCTCATCCTTGCGCCGTTCCCATGCAGGCCAAAACTTCATACGCCACCCCCTCGTCGTTCTTCCTACTCGGACCGCAGCGCTTCCATCGGATGCACCGTAGCCGCGCGCCGTGCAGGCAGCAGGCACGCCAGCACCGCCGTGCCCAGCAGCACCGCTGCGCTTGCGGCCATCACCCAGGGATCGAGCGGCTTCACGCCAAACAGCATGCTCCGCACAAATCGTGAGGCGGCCCACGCACCAACTGCTCCCAGTGCGATGCCGGGCACCACCATCCACATCGCCTCGCGAACCACGAGCCGCACCACATCTCTACGCGAAGCACCCAGAGCCATACGCACGCCAATCTCCCGCTTGCGCCGGATCACCGAGTAATTCAACAGCCCATACATTCCGATTGCCGAAAGCACCAGCGTCAGCACAGCAAAGAATCCTGCCAGCAATGCCACTAGCCGCTCGCGGCTCACCGCGCTGCCCACAATCTGCCCCACCGTGACGGTCTCAAAGAGCGGCACATCCGGAGCAATTTCCTTGAAGGCCCTCCGCACCGCTGCATCTCCCACTGCTGCGTTCCGGCTTCGCACAGCAAATTCGAGATATTGATTCTGGCGCGAGGCCAAAAACGGAAGATACATCGTTGGCTTCGGCTTATCGCGAAATCCCATGACCAGCGTGTCGCCAACCACCCCAATCACGCGCGCCTTTGGATCTTTCTCCTCCTGGCCCATCGTGATCATCTGTCCCACTGAGTTCTGCCCAGGGAAGAAGTACTCCGCCCCGCTCCGTGACAGAATGCATACCTTCGGTGCGTCCTCCTTATCGTCCGCCGTAAAATCGCGGCCTTCCAGTAGCGGAATCCCGAGCGTACGAAAGTAATCCGGCGCCACAGTCGGCTCCATGGTGTCCTTTTGCCGCATCTCGCCGGAAGGCAGCCTTACTAAGGCTTGCCCTAAATAAATTCCGCCGCCCATCGGCTTCATCTGTGTCAGGCT
>NZ_JBEKYX010000073.1:0-39569 GCF_049510455.1 Occallatibacter sp.
CTCCAGATAATGGGCTCCAGCGGCGGCGGTGCTCCCGAATCGACTACCTTCGTCGTGGATGGATTCCAGAATGCGAGCGCCATGCCGCCTAAAAACTCCATCGCTTCGATCCGCGTCAATCCGGATCCGTATTCCCCGGAATATGAAGGACCGACGTTTCAGGGCGGTCGGGTGGAGATTACGACCAAGCCAGGAGCGGATAAAGTTCACGGTGCGTTGTTCTTTACCGACAGTGACGGCATGTTCAACGCGACGGACCCGTTTTCCTTGACCGCGACACCCGCCAGTAAACAGCGTTACGGGTTTGAACTGAGCGGGCCTATCACCTCGAAGAAGAGTGACTTTTCGCTGGCTCTCGAAAAGCGGGATATCAATGAGTTCAACGTCGTGAACGCGATCACGCTGGACACTAATGGCAATCAGACACCCTTGCATGAGACAGTCTCTGCACCCCAGCGGCTCTGGATCGGTTCTGCTCGTGGGGACTGGCAGGCTTCTTCCAAGGATGTGGCAACGCTTTCGTTTGCGGCCAATGTGAACAATCTCGGCAATCAAGGTGTCGGCGGCCTGACATTACCGGAGGCGGGATACTCCAGCCTCATGGGCGAGTACGATCGCATCATCCTCGGCTGCGGAACTGTGCTTCTGTTGGGTTCGATGGGCTTGAATCTATCGCTCGCCCGTCGTCCTATCGCCAACCGCTACGTGCGCATCGACGAGATGGGCCGTGCTCAGGCAATCCAGTACAGCGATTTGAGCTACAGCCCGCGCGAGGGTGAGGTGCGGACCTACCTCACGGATTGGAGCACCTATCGCTACACCATCAGCCGCGACACCATCGCGAAGAAATATCCGCTCAACTATTACTTCCTGTCGAGTGCAGTGTCTTCGCAACTGATGAACGTGGACAACGCCAATCATCTCGTTTCCCAGGTCACGAACGGGCAGGTTGAGCAGAACGATGTGGAAGTGAAGAACGTCACGATTACTTCGATGACGCAGGAGACCGTGCAGGGCAGTGTTATCACCCGTGGGACAGCGTTGATTGCCATCGACAAGCTCTACTCATCCGCAACCTCTCACGATCCCCGGACGGAACACTGGCTGCTCAGTGTCACTTATTACCTGAACCCAAAACAGGTGAGCGATCAGGCGAAGATATTCCCGCAGTTCGAGATCCTCCGATGGAGCAGTTCGATGAGACTTACTATGTCAATTCAGGCGCGCGGAGCGTCTTCCACACGAGCCTGCCAGTCGGCTGCGCTATTCAGAGAGCGCGAGTTCGACGTTTTTGTCTGGGAAGACGGCGCGAATTTCGATATGTCCGCCGAGGGCGCTGACGTAGTTACGCAGTGTTCCGAGTTTGACCTCGGCGCGTTTTTCGAGGCGGGAAACTTCGCTTTGCTCCATCTTCATGGCGAGCGCGAGTTTTCCCTGGGTCATCTTACGGTCCTTACGCAGTTCATTGAGCGTCATGCGTTTGAGAATGGCGTTGGCGCGCTTTTTTGCGCGGGCGCGGCTGGCCGGGGTCATCAGCTCGTTGGCGATGCTGTCGTAGGTGAGAGTCTTGTTTGCCATAATTTCCTTTCTCGCGCCGTGGATGCAGGTTGGCGCTTACTTTTTCAATGCGCGCAGATGTTCACGGTAGAGTTCATCGGCTTTGCGAATCAGCTTCTCGTAAAAGCCGCGCCGTCCATGTTTATCGCCACCGATAAGCAGGATGGCGGCACGTTGGGGATCGAAAGCAAAGAATGCGCGAAGCGCCAGATGTTTGTCGTGCGCGGTTCGCAATTCCTTCATGTTGGGAAATGCCGATCCTTTAACGGTATCGACATAAGGCCGAGCGAGGATCGGACCTTTTTCCTTGAGAAGGTTTACGGCTGTATCGAAGGACTCCCGTTCTTCCGGAGAAAGGGTCTGCATCCATTCCCGAAACTCAGGCGTCGCGCGAATCTCGTAAGCCATAAAATCATTATGCGCTGTAACTCATATAACGTCAAGCTCATATTTCCCGTTGCCGCAGCAAGCAGGGGCAGGCGGTGATCGTATGAGCTACAAACTCATTCTGCCGTTCTTTCCCGAAGAACTGCGCGAGCTTCTGCTAGACCCGTCCATCTCGGACCTGATGATTAATGGAACTACGGGTGTCTACGCAGATCGTGGCGGGGTTGTGGAGCACATACCGCTCGCAACCCCGTACACGAATGACCGGCTCCAAGCTGCCATCGAGCGCGTCGCCCGTATCCTGGGCCAAGACCTTACCAGCCAGAATCCTATCCTGAATACGTGCCTGCCGGACGGCTCCCGTGTCGCCGTCGTTGGCGCTCCCTCTTCCATTCACGGCCCAACCCGCACCGTTCGCAAATTCAATCGCTGGTTCAGAAGCGACGAACTGATTGCTTCCGGCAGCCTTGCCGCCGAGGTTCGGGACATCGTTGTGGAGTTGGTCAGCCAGAAGAAGAACGGCATCATCAGCGGCGGAACCGGTTCCGGGAAGACCACATTGATGAAGGCGCTCTTGGACCATGTTCCATTGAACGAACGGCTCGTGGTGATCGAGCAGCCCGCAGAGTTGAAGATAGCCCATCCCAACGTCGTTCGTTGGGAGGCCGTCGAAGCGATTCCCGGCCAGGTTGCCGTGACTCCAAGCCAGCTTTTGGCCGCCGCTCTCCGTCATCGTCCTGATCGCATCATCATGGGGGAAATCCGCGATGAATGCGGCTATGACCTCTTGCAAGCCATGAATACCGGGCATGGTGGAACGCTTTCGACCATCCACGCGAAGTCCGCGTGGGACGCTCTCAATCGCCTATCGGATCTGGCCCGCAGTGCCAGGCCCAATCTCAATCATGCCTTCGTGCGTTCGGAGACGGCAGAAGCCATCGACTTCGTTCTGTACTGCGAGCGCAATGCTGCGGGCCGACGCCGCGTGCGTGAGTTGATTGCCGTCACCGGCTATGCCCATGCCGATCAGTCTTTTCAGACCGAGGAAATCTACCGCGCTCCTGCCGATGCCGCCGAACGCCCGGACGTGAGGTGAACGATGAGAACCGGATTCGTTGCAGCCTGTCTTCTTACCGGGCATCGGGTGTCGGAACCTTCGCTGGAATGGTGCGCTCTTGAACGTGAAGATTGCGGCGGGAATCGCAGTGCCATCGGTGATGCTTTGCCGCTCCCCTCTTGTGCGGTCGAGGCGCGGAGAAGGAACTTGCTTTGCCGGAGCATGGCATCGTCGGGAAGCCCATCGAGAACTTCGCGCTTGAGGCGTGTCTCTCCACCTCAATTCCTCGTCATGCTCGGTCACTGCTTCGGGGCTTATGCGACGCCCGGCGGCGCGGCGCTCTTCTGCTTCGATTGCATTGCCCTTCGGGTTACGGTTTCCACCTTCGGCGGACCCTCCGTAAATGCAGAGCTTGGCACTTGGGAGTCGCGCCCACTCGCTAGGCTTCGCCCGGTGTGACCCGAGCAAGAACGGGAATTCAAAACGGAGACACGACCATGTACATAAAGAACAAAGCAGAACTGATGGGATTCCTCGGTGCCGATGCCGAAGTTCGCACCGGCAAGAACGACAGCAAGTTCACCACCTTTTCCCTGGCGACTTCGACCCGCTACAAGGACAAAGAGAGCGGCGAGTACAAACAGTTCACCGAGTGGCACCGCTGCATCGTCTTCGGCGGCCTCAGCGACTTCGCCGGCACGCTCAAGAAGGGCACGCACCTCTACATCGAAGGCGAAATTCGCCACACCGAGTACACGCCCAAGAAGGCGAAGAAGCCGGTTCGCACCGACAGCATCCGGGTATCCTCCATCCTCAAACTCGACCGGGCCGAAAAAGCGGCCCCGGAAGACCTGGAGAGCGGTCCAGATCAGTCCGATGACATTCCCTTCTAGGGCATGTCATCGCTATCAGGCGAGCCCGGCGAAAGCCGGGTTTCGCGCACGCTAAAGGCCCGCAGCATTCCATCGCATCCGAGGTGTCCATCATGAGTCAAGCCGCGACGGACTTTCTTACCCGTTGCTTCGCTCCGGGGGAGACCATTGCTCTTCTGCTCCGCAGCGAAAGCGCCGACCGACCCGCCCAGCGGATCGTTCGGCTGGAACAGGCGATTGCGCCAAGCTATCTCCGCTGGCTGGCCCACGAGAACCATGCTGGAGCCAACGTCTATGTCGCCGCCAATCCACTCCACTCTGGCAGCCGGCCTAGGACGAAAGAGAGCATCGCATCCGTTCGCCATCTATATAGATATCGACTGCGATGGAGATGCCCGTGTCGCTGCGCTCCGGGCATCGGATGCGGTGCCGCCTCCGACGGCCATCCTCGCCACATCGCCCGGCAAGTATCAGGCGCTTTCCCGTATTTCGGGAGTCTGTCTTTCGTGGTGCGGTCGAAAATAAAGGTGTCCCGGCTGCGGACATCCTCCAGGTCTGGCTCGATGTTGGTTCGCACCCGGCCCGCGGTGCCGCCCAGGCTGAGCAAATCTGGCGTCGCGTCTTCTCCTCCATACTGGAGAAGAGACCCTGATGGACGCCAATCCCGATGTCGAACATTTCGCGCGTTTGATCGACACCCTGTATCCCTGGCTCGATCAGGTCGTCATCATCGGCGGCTGGAGGCACCGGCTCTACCGTCTGCAGGCGCTCGCCTACGAACCCCTCGGAACCCATTCACCCTCCGTAGCCCCATGCTTTACCGAATGCCAATCAGCAGACTGGCAGACATGCCGCTCGACTGCGGATGGCCGTCGGCAAAGGTGTAATCATAGGCTGGTTCCAGATTCGTGCAAATGGGAGACTTACTTCCGCAGCAGCTTGCGGTGGTAACGCTCGCGCCATTCGTCCGCTGCACGGCGCTCGGGGCCGAAATACATCTGGCTGCCATCGCGGCCCCAGGAGTAGGTGTTGTTCCAGGCACATTCGAGACGATGGGGCAGAAGCAACTCCTCGAAGTCAGCACAGGTTTTAAGCGTGAGATCTTGCTTGCGGCGGATGCCGCGTTGGGCCATGCGCTTATCGTCTTTGGCGCTGGCAGTTCCGGTGATCGCCGCATACGGGCGCCGGTAGGAACGGCTCATGACAAACTCCTGGTCGCAGTTGCGAACCTATGTCATGGCTGTCCTCTTTTCTTTGACGGTGATCGTCATCATGTTCTGCTATTCCTTCGCAAGGAAAATATCCGCAGGCAGCTTGAATCGGGCACTCAATCTTCGCACCTGCGCCAAAGTGAGCTTCCGCTGTCCGGCCAGAAACATGGACACGGCACTCTCCGATCCGAATTGAGGAATCAAATCCCGCTGGGTCAGGTACTGCTGTTCGATAAGGAATCGCACCACCGTGGCCGGCCCAGCGGCAGGGATAGGATAGTGCGCCTGTTCGTAACGCTCCACGAGCAGGGTCAGCAACTCAATCGCTTCCATCTCCGACACAGATGGGTTCTCTAAGGCAGTCAGTTGAAACAGCGCGTCCGTATAGGCTTCCAGCTCCGCATCATTGTGGATGACACGCGGAGCGCCGTGCGCGATCATCTCTGCCGGATTGGCAAGCACTGTGCTCATTGGCTTCTGAACCTCCGATCCCAGTTGCTGGGATTGTCATATTCCTTGTGCGTCAGAAACGAACGGATATACACATGCCCATCCGTATACTTTTCTTCCGTCGTCTTGGCGTAATGGATGACGGTGATGAGTCGGTAGCGGTTCCGCCGAATGTTGAAGACCACATATCCGTTGACGGCATCGGCATCTTGGAACATCTCCCGCACTTGCGCGAAATTATGCCAGCGGACCGTCTCGATAATGCCTGTCCAGGCTTCCATTTCACCCGCCGCATCCGGATACCGCTTCCTCGCTTCGCCCAGATGCCTGCGGGTCACAATATGCACTTACCTACGATACTTCACAATTCGTGAAGTCGTCAAGGCGGCCCACCTCCCCTCTGCCCCGGAAAGCCGCCTCATCCGAGGCGCATCGGCAGGAAGACACCCCAAATCAGTGACTCGCTATCTAAGGTAAGGACTGTTTTCACGCTACTTCTGCGGAGGAAGTTTCCATGAAAGTTACGATGTCTGTTTCCCTCATCGGGGTAGACCGCGTCAATGTTTTGAACCTCGGTGCCGGCGGCCAAAGGAGAATGGCGATTTGATAGAGAGCCTTTCTAGCTGGCCAAGTGTTCACCACCGGCACAGAGCCGCGCCGCTTCTCAAAGAACGAGAGCAATATCTGGCTCATTTATTGCAATTGGGACGAGGCAAGAACACGGTTCGGGGTGTCGCGTGTTTCGGACGCAACTGGACAAGCTCAGCCCGTGACGGGCCAAGAAGAGGTGGCGGGATGACGCCCAGTTGATGCAATTTTTGGACAGCCTGTAAAGCATCTGGATCGCCAGTCGCAAGCGAAGGACAACTCCCACACGAATGTCACGGTCTCCACCCGCGAGGGTGTTTTAAAAGTGCTGAACGAAAAAGCGGAAAGTCCTCCCCCCGGAATGCGGAGACACTCTGTTCCCTTATTCTTGTTTCAGATTCAACGCATAGCGAGCATGTTTGCGTTCGCCAGTGCGGCGTAGTGCGCCCTTTTCGGCTAAGTCCGCTAAATCGCGGGTGGTCGTTGCCGGGGATGCTCCCGTAATCGTGCTGTAATTGCCCGCGCTCAGTCCACCCTTGAACCCTTCGGGACCCTCTCGGAACATCCGCAACAAAGCCTTCCTCTGTCTCTCATTGATCTGGCCGCGCAGTCCATTCATCATCTTCGCCTTGGCGATGAGGAACTCCACTTGCGCGATGCTCCGCCGCTGCGCTTCCAACGCAATTCCGGCAAACCAGAGGAGCCACTCCGTAATGTCGATTTGCTTATTGGCTCTTTCAAGCGCCTCGTAATAGTTCTTTTGATGTTCCAGGATGGTCGTCGCCAAAGAGACGAGTACCGGCTGTCCGAAACTCTGGGGCATCGCCTTTTCCGCGATGGCGCGGCCGATGCGCCCGTTGCCGTCCTCGAACGGATGGATCGACTCGAAAAACAGATGGGCTGCGCCGGCGCGGGTGATGGCCGGCAATGCCTCCTTGCCCTGTGGTGCGGTGCGGTTGAACCAGGAGATGAACCGCTTCATCTCTGCCGGGACTTGCTTTGACGGCGGGGCTTCGAAATGCACGATCGGAGCGCCGATCCGACCGGAGATCACTTGCATCGGCTCTTTGCTCGTCCGATACCTTCCGATGTCAGCGAGATCTTTTCTGCCTGTAGTCAACATCCGGTGCCAGCCAAACAACATTTCATCGGAGAGCGGATTTGAAAACGACCGATAGAGATCGACCATCATCTCCGCGATGCCCTCTTCCGCGGGCATCGCACGCCGCTTGTCGGGGGATGCGAGCCCGAGCTGGCGTAGGATGGACGACTGCACACTGGCCCGATTGAGCACTTCACCCTCGATGGCCGATGTGGTCACGGCCTCCCCGCTCATTACTTCCACGAGGAGTTGATTGTGCTCGTCCTCCGCCAGGTGTTTGACCGTGCCGATCGCGATACCGGCGCCAAGCAGAAACTGCTCTTCGGCAGCAGAAAGCCGCGAGCGGTTCCACTTGAAATTGGGCCAATCCGGGCTTTGCCAATTCCATTTCATGAGCGATACGAAGGCTCCTTATCGCTCATCATACGACAGTTTGTGATTGATAGCGGCTGGCACTGTCGCTCACCACATGATCCAGTAGGGATGGGGCAGGAGAACGGTGACCCAAAGCCCCATCGGGATGAGCCAAATTTGGTGCGCCGCTGGCGCAGCAAATTGCCCTAGCTATCTTCGCTGGACGAGCGGCCAAAGTCGCGTGAATGGCCCACTGTATCTGATATTTTCAGATCACATGTGATCTCAGACAAAGAAGGGACACCGACCGATGATGGAGATCGAGCTTTTTGAGGAACCAAATACCCGTTCCCGCTTCCTGGAGGCGCCTTGTCTTAGGGAGCGCGAACAATACCTGTACCATCTCATGCGACAGGGTTACCAATCGCTTCAGCTTGCCGTTCTCCTGCTCAAGCTCCTTTAGCCGCCGCGCCTGATCTACCTGCAAGCCGCCGTACTCCTTGCGCCATCGGTAGTACGTTTGCTCCGTAATCAACGCCTCTTTGCTTGCTTGGGCCGTTGTCTTCCCGGTCGCCACCCCAACCTCAACCTGACGTAACAGACTCACGATCTGCTCTGGCGTCTGCTTCTTTCCTCGTGCCATGAAAGGCTCCCTTCATACCAGTTTCTCGCACATCAACTGGTACAAAAAGTGCCGGGCATTCCACTTGGACAAGGCCGGAGGTTGTTGCCCGCTGGCTGTTGCGGTAAGGCAAAGAATTAGAAGAGCCGCAACGGCGTGCCAGGCATGTACTCGTCGGAGATGACAGAGGGGAGCTTCTCAGGAGCGGAACCGACGGTCTCATTTATCCAGCCGAATGGAAAAACTCCATACACTTTTGAGTGGAATCTGCTGCTTGATCGCACAGTCGGAGACTGGCTCTTTGAGGTCGCCAATATAGGAACGTCAGAGCGTCACTATGAGGAGCGCAATGAAAATCGACTCAGCTCAAATGCAAGAATGATAACAACGCGACTCCCGGTGTGCCTGTGAGCCCATAATCTTAGAAAATCATTACAACCGCGGTAGTGCCGGGATCGATGCCAATTGGCGCGGCACAATTGAATTCAACGTTTCCCAACAAACACGGCCGTAAACACACAAATCAATTGGATTGCGAGAAGGGGATTGGATGAGGAGTCTTTCGCTGCGTTCAGGCTGTCTGGTAGTGCTCTGTTTTTACGCTTCTGTTGCTTTTAGCCAGCTAAGGCCTCCTGCAACTCCGTTGATTACGCATGATCCCTACTTCAGCATTTGGTCCACAACAGACAATCTCGCAGATTCCGATACGAGCCACTGGACCGGCGCCTCCCAGCCCATCGGCGGCATCGCGCGCATTGACGGCAAGTCGTATCGCTTCATGGGCAAGCATCCAGAAAACCTTCCCGCCATGGAGCAGACCAGCAGGCTCGTCACGCCTACGCACACGCGCTATGAATTTCATCAGGGCGGCATCGCATTGGAACTGACCTTTTTCACTCCGGCAATCATGGCGGATCTGGACCTGCTTTCGCGTCCAGTGACCTATATGTCGTGGACCGCGCGCGCAACCGATGGTGGCACGCACAGGGTGTCGGTGCTGCTCGATGTCGATCCCGTAATTGCAGTCAACGACCGTTCTCAAAATGTAATAGAAACGCGGCATCAGACTTCCCGGCTGCATGTGCTCTCTGTTGGATCGAGCGATCAGAAAATCCTCAACCGTTCCGGGGATAATCTGCGTATCGATTGGGGGTATTTTCATCTGGCGATTCCCAAAGACGAGGAAGCGGAAACGGCAATTGCTCAGGACATTTCAGGGAATTTTGCCGGCAGCGGCAAGCTTCCTGCGAGTGACACATTCGACATGCCGCATCCCGCCGGCAGATCGAGTTCTCATCTCGCCGCGGCACTCAGCTTTGGCGATGTAGCTTCATCGCCCGTTGAGCGGCACCTGCTCGTGAGTTACACCGAATGCTATGCCATTCAATATCTGCAGCGCAACCTGCGGCCTTACTGGCAGCGCAACAACCAAAGCGTTGAGGAAATGCTCGACACGGCGGAGTCGCAGTATGCCGAACTCGAAAAACGTGGCTCCGCTTTTGACACGGAGTTGACGAAGGATCTGACTACGACGGGAGGAGAGCACTACGCTGCGCTCGCGATTCTGGCATATCGTCAAACGCTGGCTGCGCACAAATTGGTCGCGGACGTAAACGGTGATCCGATGCTTTTTGCCAAGGAAAATTTCTCCAACGGCTGCATCGCCACCGTCGATGTGCTGTATCCCTCAGCGCCATTCTTCCTCTTCTTTCAGCCTAAGCTGCTTGAGGCGCAGTTGCGTCCAGTGCTTGCATATTCCGCGCTTGCCCGCTGGAAGTTTCCATTCTCACCGCACGATCTTGGCCAATATCCACTTGCAAACGGGCAAGTCTACGGCGGTGGCGAAAAGACAGAAGAAGACCAGATGCCTGTCGAAGAGAGCGGAAATATGCTCATCTTGGTCGATGCTCTTGCCCGCGCGGAGGGCAATACAGACCTTGCCCAGCGCTATTGGCCGCAGCTCACACAGTGGGCACAATATCTGCGTAGCAAAGGGCTTGATCCCGAAAACCAGCTCACCACGGATGATTTCGCCGGCCACGTCGCGCACAACGCCAATCTCTCCATTAAGGCAATTGATGCGATTGCCGCGTACGCGGATTTAGCGCGCTTGCTCAAGCATGAGGACATAGCAAAAGACATGAGCACAGCCGCAAAGTCGATGGCCTCAAAATGGGTCGATATGGCTCGGGAAGGCAATCACTACAAGCTGGCGTTTGATAGCCCCAACACTTGGAGTCAGAAATATAACCTCGTGTGGGACATTGTGCTCGACTACAACCTGTTTCCTCCAGCAGTCCGCGAAGCGGAAATGGCGTATTACATGACGAAGATCAATCAATACGGGCTTCCGCTTGACGTTCGCGCCGATTACACCAAACTTGATTGGTCGCTCTGGACTGCCACACTAACCTCGGATCCACATCAGTTCAACGCAATCATGGATCCAATGTATCGCTGGATCAATGAAACCCCAAGCCGAGTGCCATTGACAGACTGGTACGACACGAAGACTGGAAAACAGGTAGGTTTTCAGGCCCGCAGCGTCGTAGGAGGCGTCTTCATCAAGGCGCTGGCAGACAAACAACTCACCGCAAAATGGCGAGCAAAAGCCGCATCTACACCATAATTGTGGTGTCCCTGCTACAAGCTATCTCATAAGCCCGCAGCGGCCTGAAATGCCGTATGTGAGACCCACATCAAAACAGACTCTGGCCATTGGCCGAAGACCCCAGGGAAATTTAGGGAAACTCTGATTAAGTGGCACGAACGGTAGGTCACGGCTTCAGCCGTGACATAAATGCAGCAAAATCAATGCGGCTTTAGCCGCTGAGGTATGCTTCACGGACTTAATCAGACGCTTCTACTAGCCAACCGATCAATCATGTGCAGCAGCCGGAAGAACGGCCGCGTCGAGTAATTGAAGGCGCATCCCATCCCGACCAGGGTTCGCGCTCAGTGGCCTTCTGTACCGTGCCAAGCGCTAAAAGGTCGTATCTAGGTATTCGCCGGATGCGCCGGATTCGAGGAAAGCCGTTAAGTAAAGGCTTAGGTGTGAGGGGTCAAGTACTACGTCCTTCTCCCAGGTATTCGCGATACGCATAGGCTCTTCCCGAAACATCGTCGTCGTCCCCTCGTCAGGGCCTTGGAGGTTATGTTTAGTCTTTACCTCCCAAGCCACTTGTAGTTCGTCTAAACCAACCAAAGACTTCATCAATAGGCTGATGTATTCGCGATCGGTCGAAACCAGCAGCTCTGCATATTTGCTCATCTACACTCTTTCTGGACTGTCACAGACGAGCCGACCAGGTTGTTCGATGAAGAGGGAATAGGCCGCAACTGCTTGACTCGGTACAAGTGCGGACACTCTTCCTTGACACATCCAATACAGGTTCACTGGGTCACAAGCGTGTGCGGATTCAATAGGGACCAACTCCCATTCAAACTCTACCCATGCCACGGTCATAAGGCACGCGGTACAAATCGAATCGTGGCCTCCGTATTTGTTGTGTCTGTGATGGAATTTCGCTTGAGATAGCATCGCGTGTCCCTCTGCTGCTGGATTTTGTGCTAGCAGCAGAATAGTAACCGCGTAGCACTGACACTTCTGAGCAATTCCGCTCACAACAGTCGAATGGGCTGGGCTGGACCACTAGGCGGACTTTGATCGACCCCGTGGAGTCATGGAAAGTTTAGGCGTTACGGAGTGATCATCCAGCAGTTGATCGTGCAGAACCACATTGAGCAGAGATTTATGTACGCGGATACGACCGTTGTAATCGATAAAGCCCAGTTTGCGGAACCGGTTCATAAAGAAGCTGACGCGAGACCGTGTCGTGCCGATCATATCGGCCAGTGACTTCTGCGTGATCTTCGGAATGAGCCTCTCTGGTTCACCTGGTTTGCCAAACTCCGCCATCAACAAGAGAATCCGCGCCAAACGTTTTTCACTGGAGTTGAAGAGCTGGTCTACAAGATCGGCCTGAGTGCGCATGCTGCGGGCCAGCAGAAATGCAAGGAACAGGTCTGAGAACGCATGCTCGTCATGCATTACGCGGACCATCTCTTCTTTCATGATTTTAAGTGCAGTGCAGGCGGTGACGGCGGTCGCCGTGGCCAGTCGTAGTCCTGCCACAGCTGCAAGCGCCTCTTCTCCAACAAAATCGCGTGCAGAGAGAAGCATGATGGTGGCTTCTTTGCCAACTTTGGAAACGACCGTGACCTTGGCGCGGCCCTTCTGAAGATAAAAGACGAAGTCCGCGGAGTCCCCCTGGGAGAAGAAGTTCTCGCCCGACTTCAGTTCGACGATTCTTCTACCAAGGCCAGCATGTGCCAGGAATGACGCAGGGTCAAATGAAGTCGGAGTCGCGCGAGTCATCAAATAGCTTCCTTCCGGTCAGTATCTTCACAATGGAAGCGACCTCACCCAAGTACGCTGTGCGGATGCACAGCGTGTCCGACCTGAGTTTTTCATACGTCAGGAGAGCGGTCTGTCTCGTTTTATACACCATTCCACTATTTTTGAAGGCGATCTCCGCTTCGTTTCCATTCCATCTCTGAGCGCTCTTACTCAGACTGTCCGCACACTATCCGCTATCGTGAAAATACCTTGTGCGCCGCTCTCGGTCCGGAATATGTGCAGCCGTGATCGCTATGCCTTCTTGGTTGCTGCCCATCAGCAATGCGCTTGCGTGCCTCTGGAGTGAGATTGCGTTCCTTCCGCTGAACAAGTTTGCGCGACGGTTTACCACTCTCTGTGAGCAATGCGCGGGCCTGTTGTAGTAATGCAATCTGCTTATCTACTTCTTTGAGAATGGTTCCAATTTCCAGTGTTCGCTGTAGGCGGCAAACGTCCGCCCCGATTTCATCGCCTCGATTTCACAGTTGTATGTGGTGATGCCGTCGGCGAGTTTGCGGCGAGGATCGTATCCCTGCGGTTGAGAGCGGCGAGCGCCGTCTGAGCATCAGAGCCTACCCGCTCAAAGATGCGTTTTTTGCCGTGCAAAAAGCGGAGGTAGTAGCAGGCTCGGGGCGATGTTCCGGCTTGCCGTCGATGACAGCCCAGAGCGCTTCATTTTGCCGTTGGCGGCGTAATGCGGGTCGAAGTAGGGTCGTGATCCGTCGTCCAGGCGGCCGCGGATGTAAAGGCGGGCGGATAGGCCTGCCATGCGTAGTAGCTCCTGTAGAGAGATACCGCCGCACTGGCTGGATTTTTAGGGATTATTGCCGGAAAAGTGTAAACCCGAGTGTGATTTCGGTGTAACTCTTTTAGAATCAAGGCTGGCGGAGAGACTGGGATTCGAACCCAGGTTAGAGTTTCCCCTAAACACGCTTTCCAAGCGTGCGCCTTCAGCCACTCGGCCATCTCTCCAGGAAACAATTCGTCTCTTTGAATTTATCACAGCTAGCCTTTTCTTAAGCTGCCCGGTTCACCGCACAAACATGCTCTCCATTCGGGATTGAAACTCTTGGCTGAAACCGTTTACTTCCACTCGCCCGCTCGTTTATAGTTGCCCCTTGCTTGCAATCTCGCATTATTTGCACGCTCTGTGCATACTTACCTAAGACCTGAACCTGTGGGGGAATCTATGGCTGGCATCTCGCGTCGGGACGTGCTCTCTGGCGGTCTCGCTTTATCCGCATCTTCCATCCTCGCCCGTAATGCCTGGGCACGCACCGCCGCCGCGCTAGGCCAGCTCGACGATCACTCCGCCGCCATCGCGCCCCGCGAGCAGCTCCTCTTCGACTTCGACTGGAAGTTCACCTTCGGTCACGGCTCTGACCCAGCCAAAGACCAGGGCTTTGGCACCGGCCAGGGCGACTTCTCCAAAACCGGCGAATTCGAATTCTCCAGGGTCAAGTTCGACAACAAGAAATGGCAATTCGATGAATCCAAGTGGCGTACCGTCAACCTGCCGCACGACTGGGCCGTTGAGCTGCCCTTCGTCCGCGACGATGAGCAGCAATCTCACGGCTACAAGCCCCTCGGTCGCCGCTATCCTGAGACCTCCATCGGCTGGTATCGCCGCCTCTTTGACATCCCCGCCTCCGACCAGGGCAAGCGCGTCGTCATAGAATTCGACGGCGCCTTCCGCAGCGTTCTCGTCTTCGTTAACGGCTGCTTCATCGGCCGCAATGACAACGGCTACGCGCCCTTCAGCTTCGACCTCACCGACTTCCTCCACTTCGGCCAGCAGAACGCCATCGTTCTCCGCGTCGACGCCTCCTTCGGCGACGGCTGGTTCTACGAAGGCGCCGGCATCTACCGCCACATCTGGCTCACAAAAACCAGTTCCATCCATCTCGGCCAGTGGGAAAGCTATGTTCGCACCGATCTCAAAAGCGGCACAGCATCGCTTTCACTCGGCACTATCGTTGAAAACCAATCCAAAGATTTCGCGTCGGCTCGCGTCACCTGGAAAGTCCTCGACGCCAAAGGCGCAACCGTAGCCACTGCGGAATCGTCTGCTCAAACCATCGCCGCCGATGGCTCCGCAACCTATACCGCCACTGCCAAGCTCTCGAATCCCACCCTCTGGTCGCCGGACGCGCCAAACCTTTATTCAGCAGTTGTAACGGTGGAGCAGTCAGGCAAAGCCATCGACGCCGAGCGCATTCAATTCGGCGTCCGCACCGCTCTCTTCACTGCGGACAAAGGTTTCTTCCTCAACGGCCAGCCCGTCAAAATCATGGGCACCTGCAATCACCAGGATCACGCCGGCGTTGGTGCCGCGCTCCCTGATCGTCTTCAGTGGTTCCGCCTCGCCGCGCTCAAGGAAATGGGCGGCAACGCCGTCCGCACCTCGCACAACGCGCCCACGCCCGAGTGGGTCTCCGCCTGCGATCACATGGGCATGATGATGATGTGCGAAACCCGCATGATGAGCTCCAACCCCGAAGGCCTGGCGCAGCTCACCGCCATGATCAAGCGTTATCGCAACTCGCCTTCCATCATCCTCTGGTCCGTCGGCAATGAGGAATGGGTACTCCAAAGCCAGCAGCCGGACATCGGCGCAAAGATCGCACACACCATGGTCCGCCTCTGCCATGAGCTCGACCCCACCCGCGTCGTCTCCGCCGCCGTCAACGGCGACAACAAAGCCGGCGTTTCAGAAGCCTTCGACATCATCGGCTTCAACTACAACCTCAAGTTTCCCGACGAATATCACAAAAACAATCCGAAGATGGCCGTCTACGGCTCCGAAACATCCTCCGCCATCAGCACACGCGGAGAGTACTCCACAAACAAACTTCGCAACACCGTCAACTCCTATGACGGCGTCGTCCCCTGGGGGGAAACGCCGGAAGAGTGGTGGAAGTTTTACGGCACGCGCGAGTGGCTGGCCGGCGGCTTCGCATGGACCGGCTTCGATTACCGCGGCGAGCCCACTCCCTACGGCTGGCCTTCCATCAACTCGCAATTCGGCATCCTCGACATGTGCGGATTCCCCAAGGACTACAACTTCTACTACAAGGCCTGGTGGGGAACCCAACCCTCGCTGCATCTCTTTCCGCACTGGAACTGGCATGGCCGCGAAGGCGATGAGATCCCCGTCTGGGCCCACTCCAACGCCGATGAAGTCGAGCTCTTCGTCAATGGCAAGAGCCTTGGCAGCCAGAAGGTGCCGCACCTCGGCCACGTCGAGTGGAAAGCTCGCTACGAGCCCGGAGTAATCGAAGCTCGCGCCAGCAAAGACGGCAAAGTCATCCTCACAGAGAAGCGTGAAACCACCGGCGAAGCCGTCTCCATCCGTCTCACAGCCGACCGCACCGAAATCGACGCCGACGGCGAAGACCTCTCCATCCTCAAGGTTGAAGCTCTCGACGAGCAGGGCCGCCCCGTCCCAACAGCCGACAACAAAATCGCATTCAAAGTCACCGGCGCAGGCGCGCTCATCGGCGTCGGCAACGGCGACCCCAACTGCCAGGAAGCCGACAAAGCCCCCAAGCGTTCACTCTTCAACGGTCTCGCGCAAGTCATCCTGCAAAGCACCAAGACGCCCGGCACAATCGAGATCGAAGCCATTAAAGACGGCTGGGACGGCCCAAATCTCAAATCCGCCAAACTCACCATCACCACAAAGCAGGTCACCCTCCGCCCCTCGGTGGCATAGCTCTGAAAGCATCCTTGAGGAGACTGTTGTGGAACATTCCAGAAGGGAATTCGTGTTCTGCGGAGTTGCAGTCATGGCCGGTTTGGCCGCTCCGCTTATGGCCGCGCCACTCGCGGCCAAAAAGAAGATCCCGGTTTCGCTCGAACTCTATTCTCTGCGCGACGAAGCCGGCAAGGATCTTCCCGGCACGCTTGCCGCGATCCGGAAGATGGGCTATGACGGCATCGAGCTGGTCTGCGAAAAAGGCGGACTTGTAAGTAATGAGACCCTTTGGGAGCGCCCATTCAAAGACGTCGCCGCAATCATCCAAGACCACGGGCTCAACGTCTACAGCATGCATCACAGCTTCTCGCTCTTTCAGGACGATCAGCTCGAGCGAACCATCGAGATTAACCAGATGATAGGCAATCGCAATCTCATCTGTTCATGGTTGAATCCAACCACGACCATAGCCCCGTGGTACGAACACGCCAAAGCCTTCAATGCCATTCAGGCAAAGCTTCAGAAGCATGGCATGAACGTCGGCCTGCACAATCACGACGCCGAGTTGAAGCCCGTGGAAGGCAAACTCCCCTGGGACGTTTTCATGGACAACACAGTGCAAGGCGTCACCGGCCAGATGCACCTGGCATGGTTTCCAGCCTCCGGGTTGGACCCCATTGCCTACATCAGGAAATACCCCGGCCGCTCCCGCACCCTTCAGCTCAACGACTGGGCATCCGCTGGCGGGCAAACGGTACTGCTTGGCGATGGAAAGATCGACTGGAAATCGCTTTTCGCAGCTGCGGAATCCGTAGGCGGAATCGAAGTGTACGTCATCGAGCAGGAAAGCTACCCTGCCGGCATGGCCCACCTGGAAGCCTGCCGCCGTTGCCTGGAGAACTTCCGCGAATTACACGGATAGCATCCTCACCCAATGCATGTCATCCTGCTGATTCAACCTCAGACGCTCTATCGCGCCAGCAGCGCATCCACCTCAGCATACCCGCACGGAATCTCAACGCCATCCAAACTCGCCCCAGCCTTCAGCAGCGGTTCAACCCACTCTGGCGTTCGCCGCTGCCGCCAGTACGAACTCACGCACGCCTTCACCGCAAGTTGCAGCGCCGTTTGCCCCACGCCATCCAGCGCATTCACCGGCGTCCCGCGCTCAATCAGCAGCTTCATCGCCTCCGGCTGCCCGCGCCACGCCGCCATATGCAGCGCCGTCGAATCCTTCGCAATCTCAAAGTAACCATCGCCCTCATACAACGCATCCGGCTTTACGCCAAGCTCCATCAGCCGCTTCATCCCTTCCACGTTGCCATTCCCCGCAAACTGCGCCAGCAGCGAGCCTCCCGTGTCAATCAGCTCCGCCTGTAATCCCGGCTCCTCCGCAAGCAAGGCCCGAATCGCATCATCATCGGCCATCGCACAGCTAGCTTCCAGCCGATGAATGCCTTCCAGCTTCGCATCCATCCCACATTCCACAAACAGCTTCAACAAATCCCCGCGCCCACGCCGCGCCGCCAGCATCGCCGCCGTAAATCCAAACTTGTTCTTCAGCGTCACATCACCGCCATGATCCAGCAACAATGCAATGGCATCAATCCAGTTGTCGCGCTTCACGGCATGGTGCATGCCGGAGAATCCCCAATGCTCCATGCAATTCGGATCAGCGCCATAACTCAGCGCCAACTTCAACCCCTCGAAATCATGCCAATCCGCCTTCCGCAGCAGAATCGTCGTCATCGCCCTCACGTTAAACTTGCCGCTCTCCAGCAGAATCTCCAGCACCGTATTGTCGTATCCCTCCGATGCGTGGTACGCGGTCTCACCGTCATTCACATCTGCGCCAAACTCCAGCAACAGACGCACCAGCTCCGCATTCCGCGCCAACGCGGAAGCCCCGTACATCACGTGCTCATACTCCTCTTTGGGACCGCCGCTGTACACAGCGGTCGTCGTCCATCCAGTATTCGGATTTGCGCCCGCCTCCAGCAGCGCTCGCGCAGTACGCACAAATGCATCGCTTCTCGCCTCATCCAGCCGCAGATACCGCGAGAAGCACAGATACGTCAGCGCATCCCAACCATGTACTCCCCCCTTCGCCGTCGCCAGGCTTGCATCTGTCGCCAGAAACCGCCGCACAGCCGCTTCATCTCCTAGCACCACAGCCGTGTAGATATTTGCCGTCGCAGTCCTCGGCTCATGCGCCAAAATCGCATGAGCCTCTTCCAGCGTCCCGTTTGCATGACTGCTTCCATCTGTCGGCACAGTGGCCGCAATCAAAAACGCAGCCACGGGATCAACCATCTCCTCCACAACCCGTGCCACTCTCAATCGCTCGATCTCCGTCGCAAACCTCTGCCAACTTGCAAAGCCGTGTTCACGCGCAATCACCAACTGCGCATTCGTTAGTGAAGCCGCACTCTCGCGCGGAGCATACAGTTCCACACGCGCTAAGGAAACTCTGATTAAGTGGCACGAACGGTAGGTCACGGCTTCAGCCGTGACATAAATGCAGCAAAATCAATGCGGCTTTAGCCGCTGAGGTATGCTTCACGGACTTAATCAGACCTTCGCTCACCGCCACGCCAGTCGCGCAGCAGTTCTTTAGCTTGTTTCTTGTATTGGTCAAGGTTAGGACGAGCAGGAAGGCTCTTGATAGGCAATGCGCCAAGCGGATCAGACATACGAAGCTCCTTTCAAGTTGCGCCCGGAGTCCGCACTGATCAGGCAGGAAAGAAGTTTCGTTTCAATTGTCTTGCATTAAGGTGGGCACGGCCCTTTCCGCGGACTGGATGCGCCCTTCGCGCTCCCATCCACGCTATCGCAGCCACGCCCCCGCGTCAACACCCCGAATTCCACACCCCGCCCGTTACAGTGGAATCATGTCTCAATCCATCCAATCCGACTGGAAAAGGGAACTGCGAGCCATGATCGTGCTCGCTCTCCCCGTCGTTCTCAGTGAAATCGGTTGGATGCTTCAATCCATCGTCGACACCATCATGGTCGGCTCACTCGGACCCTCCGCCATCGGAGCCGTCGCCCTCGGCAACGCCGTCTACTACACCCCCTCCATGTTCGGCTTCGGCCTCCTTCTCGGCCTCGACACCCTCGTCTCGCAAGCCTACGGCCGCGGCGATCACGAAGCCTGCCATCACTGGCTGGCTCAAGGCGTTTATCTCGCCTGCATCATCACTCCGCCGCTCATGCTCTTCAGCATCGCGGCCAGCTTCGGCTTCACGCACGTCGGCATCGCGTCATCCGTCGCCGTCCCCGCCGGCGCCTATCTCCGCATCCTCTCCTTCGGAACCCTCCCGTTGCTCCTCTACGCCGCCGCCCGCCGCTATCTTCAGGGCGTGGGCCAGGTCCGGGTCATCACCGTCGCCTTCGTCTTCGCCAATCTCCTCAACTGGTTCGGCAACTGGGTTCTCATCTACGGCAAACTCGGCTTCCCGCGCCTCGGCGTCCCCGGCTCCGCAGTCTCCACGTGCATCGCACGCCTCTCCATGGCCGTCATTCTCTTCTTCTATGCCTGGCGTTACGAGGCCCGCCGCGGTCATCCACTTTTCCGCCACTGGGCGCGCATCAGCCTGCTCAAAATCCGCCAGCTCAGCCGCTTAGGCGCGCCCGCCGCCGGCCAAATCGTCTTAGAAGTCGGCGCATGGAACCTTGCCACCCTCGCCGCTGGCTGGCTCACCCCCGAGCAACTCGCCACCCACCAGATCGCCCTCAACTACGCCTCTTTCACCTACATGGTGCCGCTCGGCCTGTCCTCAGCCGCAGCCGTCTCCGTAGGCCACGCCATCGGCGCAGGCGACGCCGCCAAAGCCCGCCGCGCCGGCTGGCTCGCCCTTGCTCTCGGCGTCGGATTCATGCTCCTCGCCGCCATCGCCTTCTTCGTAGCCCCCGGCCCGCTCATCGCGCTCTACACCCGCGATGCCGCCGTCATGGCCGTCGGTCCCAGCCTCCTCGGCCTCGCCGCCATCTTTCAGGTCTTCGACGGCATCCAGACCGTCTCCACCGGCGCTCTTCGCGGCCTTGGAGAAACCCGCACCCCCATGTGGGCCAACTTCGTCGGCTACTGGCTCCTCGGCCTGCCCCTCGGCATCGCCACCTGCTTTCTCCTCCACTGGGGCATCTACGGCCTCTGGATCGGCCTCACCGTCGCCCTGATCGTCATCTCCATCACCCTCCTCTACCGCTGGAACAAAGACAGCAAAAAACAGGGAACAGGGATCAGGGGTCAGGGATCCGAAAACCGCGGCATTTCATCTTGAAGCGTGCAAGGCTTTTGTCGTTGCTTTTCTAGTCCCTATTCCCTTGTCCCTTATCCCTGCCTTATTCGGGACTCACCCTCGCCAACACCCCTCCACAAATGGACCTCATCGCGGGACATCGCACCACATACGCGGCTATAATCGATTTACAGCTAGCGCAGCAAGAAATTTCCGCAGCGCAGACTTCTTTCTTTAAGGGGAATCCCGCCAAATGGCGACTGGAGACCTGGCCCTGGGTCAAGCGCAGGGCGAATTTAACGCGCAGCAGCGCGTGGTGAACGATTTCAGCATCAACGTAGCAACGGTGAACGGGTCCGGCTCGCAATCCGCCAATAGCGTGCTGCTGAAAAGCATCTTCGGAATGGGAGTTCCCGTCAGCGGAAAAAATCTCTTCCCGTCGAACATCGCCGGACTTCCCACCTGGTACACCATTCGCGCAAGCAAGGACGGCTACGTAGCCCGCAAGCGCGTTTCGGAAGTCCTGGTGGCCATGAACCCAGAGACCGCCAAGAGCGACATCCTCGCTCTTCCCGCGGGCGCGGTCGCCATCTACGAGGAAAGCGCAAACCTCAAGCAGTATCGTGACGACGTCGTCTGCTACCCCGTCCCATTCGACAAGATCACTGCTGGTGTCTGCCCCGAAGCCAAGCTCCGCAAGCTCGTCAAGAACATGGTCTACGTCGGCGTCGTCGCGCAGCTTCTCTCGCTCGATCTCACCGTCATCGAGCAATCGGTCAAGAAGCAGTTCGCCAAAAAGCAAAAAGTTTTCGACCTGAACTATGGCGCCGTCAAGGCCGGCTTCGATTTCGCCGCGGAAAAGCTCGTCAAGCAGGACCCCTACGTCATCGAGCACATGAACCAGACAGCCGGCAAAATCATCATCGATGGCAACGCGGCCTGCGGCATGGGCGCAGTCTTCGCGGGCGTCACGGTCGTCGCGTGGTATCCCATCACGCCTTCCACGTCGCTCATTGAAGCCACGTCCGACCTGCTCAAGAAGTTCCGCGTCACACCTGAAGGCAAAGCCACCTTCGCCGTCATTCAGGCAGAAGATGAGCTCGCCGCAGTCGGCATGGTTCTCGGCGCAGGCTGGGCAGGCGCTCGCTCCATGACCTCCACCTCCGGCCCCGGCATCTCGCTCATGGCAGAGTTCGCCGGCCTCGGCTACTTCGCGGAAATTCCCGGCGTCATCTTCGACGTGCAGCGCACCGGCCCCTCCACGGGCATGCCCACGCGCACCTCGCAGGCCGATCTGCTCTCGACAGCCTTTCTCTCGCACGGCGATACCAAGCACATCCTCCTGCTCCCCGGCTCCGTCAAGGAGTGCTTCGAGCTGAGCCATGCAGCCTTCGATCTCGCCGAGCGCCTCCAGACCCCGATCTTCGTCCTAACCGACCTCGACCTCGGCATGAACAACTGGATGTCCGAGCAGTTCAGCTACCCTGAGACTCCGCTCGATCGCGGCAAAGTTCTCACCGCGGAAGATCTCGAAAAGCTCGGCGGCTTCGCCCGCTACAAAGACGTTGACGGCGACGCCATCGGCTGGCGCACGCTGCCCGGTACACGCCACAACAAGGCTGCTTACTTCACCCGCGGCTCCGGCCACAATGAGTCAGCCGGCTACACCGAAAAGCCTGAAGAATACCTCGCCGTAATGGATCGCCTTTCGCGCAAGTTCGAGCACGCGCGCAAGCTCGTCCCCGCTCCCATCCTTGAAAGAAGCACAGGAGCCAAGGTCGGAGTCATCGCCTTCGGCACTACCGATTTTGCACTCAAGGAAAGCCTCGACGGAATCAAGCAGCACTACAACGTGGACGTCGATTACCTCCGCGTCCGCGCCTATCCCTTCGCCTCCGAGATTCACGACTTCGTCGCCTCGCATGAGCGCGTCTACATCGTGGAGCAGAACCGCGACGCACAGTTGCTGAGCCTGCTCAAGCTCGACCTGCCCGCTGATCAAGCCGTCAAGCTCCGCTCCATTCTCCATTACAACGGTCTGCCGATCGATGCCCTCAGCATCACGGAAGAATTCGCCACCAGGGAAGGTCTGTAACAGGGCACGGGTGGTAGGCCGGGGATTTATCCCCGGCACATCGCAACACAAAAAGATTTGGGGCTTTAGCCCCTGAGGGAACCAACCCTCAAAGGAACAAAAATGGCGACGTCAACACCAACACCCAAAGTCAACCACATCGGCCTGCCCATCCTGGAGTATCGCGGCGGCAAATCCACACTCTGCGCCGGATGCGGCCACAACGCCATCTCCGAGCGCATCATTGACGCCATGTATGAAATGGGCGTCGAGCCGGAGCGCGTGATGAAGATGAGCGGCATCGGCTGCTCCTCCAAGTCGCCGGCCTACTTCATGTCCCGCTCGCACAGCTTCAACTCCGTGCACGGCCGCATGCCCTCGGTCTCGACAGGCGCCATCCTCGCCAACCACACCATGACCACGCTCGGCGTCTCCGGCGACGGCGACACCGCATCCATCGGCATGGGACAGTTCGTTCATCTTCTTCGCCGCAATCTTCCCATGATTTACATCATTGAAGACAACGGCGTCTACGGCCTCACCAAGGGACAGTTCTCCGCCACCGCCGACATCGGCTCCAAGCTCAAGACCGGCGTCATCAACGACCTTCCAGCCATCGATACCTGCTCGCTCGCCATCCAACTTGGCGCCACCTTCGTCGGCCGCTCCTTCTCCGGCGATAAGAAGCAGCTCCTCGCCATGCTCAAGGCCGCCATCGCGCACAAGGGCACGGTCATGCTCGATGTCATCAGCCCCTGCGTCACCTTCAACGATCACGAAGGCTCCACCAAGAGCTACAAGTTCATGCAGGAGCACGACGAGCCCATCAACGAGCTAGGCTTCGTCGCCAGCTTTGAAGACATCCACGTCGATTACGATCCCGGCACCACCTATGACGTAGAGATGCATGACGGCTCCAGCCTTCGCCTCCGCAAACTCCGCGAAGACTACGATCCGACAGACAAGACCAAGGCCGTGCAGCTCCTAATGGACTCGCACGCCAAGGGCGAAGTCCTCACCGGCGTCTTCTACATCGACACGCAGAAGTCCTCATTCACAGACCTGCTCAATCTGGTAGACGAGCCCCTCGGCCAGCAACCCGAATCGGTAACGCGCCCCTCCAGGGCCGTCCTCGCCCAGCTAATGACCAGCCTCCAGTAAGGTGAGCAAATTAGCCTCACAAAAGCTCCGCCATCGGCGGGGCTTTTGTTATTACAAGAAAAATGACGATGATTAAGATATCGATCATATAATCCACGTTCATGAAACAAATACTGTTCGGCTTGGCATTTTTGCCCTTTAGATTTTCGGTTCGTTCCCTTGCAGCCCAAATCGCAGTAGTTCATGCTACAACGGACGCGCCGACGCCTCTGCAACATGTTACCCAAGCTTCATCCCCAGGCGTTTCGCTTGAAACGGCCGCTATAGCCGCCATGGGAGCACTGGTGGGCGTGGTATTAAAGGATCTTATTTTCAAATTATGGGAAGAGAATCGTAACAAGAAAGAAACTTTAAGAGCGGTTTATGCGAGATATGCTGAGCCACTTTCTTTAGCATCGGTAAGTCTTTTATGGCGGCTTCACGAAGCTTTGAGACAGCCCGGCCGCGGAAGGTTTTTAAAGATGGTTGGCCTACCAGCCACCACGAATAAATACAGCACATACGGTGCCTACAAGAAAATTAGCACGGCGGGTGGCCCAGGTCTCAATAAGTAGGTTCAACCACCAAAATCTGGGTGCCCCAGGTCCTTGCAGTTGAGGACCTGGGATACCACGATCGCTGACTTCATCTTCTCTCATCTGTAACCTTTCACCGATTCCATTACGCAAGTCCATTGTCCTTTCGTACCGTCTACCGACCTCAGATAGTTTGCACAAAATTAACCCCATTTATGCTCTACTCAGAATCAGCAGAAGAAAGAGCCACGGCCCGAATCCCAAAAGGATTCGGGCCGTAGCTCTTTCAAGGCAGCCCCGAAAATTTTTTTTCGGGGGTGTTCCCGCAAAAGTAACCGCTCATGATAATCAATTAGTAAACACCGTAAATCATCGGTAAATTACACAAAAATAATCACATAGAGGCATAATTCTTCACCTCTGAAAAAACAGCCTGGCAGGGAAAACAAAAAGCGAAAGTTGTTCCAGCAAAATCCTCAAACGCCGCAGCCCCAGGCCGCAACATCAGAGCATCTCTCCCCAAGGTATAAAGTTCGGACACCCCACCCTCATCGCGTATCGCCGCGTATTTGTTTTTGCGGCCAGGCTGGGGTCGCTCTACAGCAAGAGAAGAAATGCTCTAATCAAAATCTTCGTACTTTATGGCACGTTCTTCAGGCTCGCCACCGTCGCATTCACAATCCCCGCAACCGGCAGCCGATCAGCCTCCAAATTGAGCCGCAGCAGCTTCCGCCACGGCCTGATCCTCTTTTCCCAGCCCGCCGCTCACGCCCACCGCGCCCACAACCTCGCCGTCGCGTTTCAGAGGCACGCCTCCGGCAAAGATCATGATCCGTCCGTGATTCGATGCATGGATGCCGAAAAACTGGCCGCCGCTCTGCGAATGTTCGGCCAAAGCTCCGGTCTCAATGTTAAAAGCCCGCGACGTGAATGCTTTGTTCTGCGCAATATCAATGCTGCCGATCCACGCTCCATCCATGCGCGCAAAGGCCACCAGGTTCGCGCCCGCATCCACTACCGCAATATTCATCGGCACACCAATCTCATGTGCCTTCTGCTCACCAGCCAGAATGATCTCTCTGGCTTCTTCCAGAGAAACTCCGAGCACTTTTGCCGCTGCCTGCTTAGCCATCTTTCCTCCTGAAACTAATATTAGAACCTGACCCGCCAAGCTGTACCTGCTCTGATGCGCTGTTCATGAGGGAAATAATTTGGCGCTGCGGATGCATGATAAAGAAAGGTACAAGGCGGCTCTTCATAACGCAATGAATAGGCCAATAGTCAGAGTGCGCACGTCAGCCTCCTGTTACTTTCGTCCATTGGACCTTCGTGCAAAATCCCCTCCAAATAGTTTGCGTACAATTAACCCCATTTGTGATTTACTAAGAATCAGCCACAAAAAGACGGCCCGAATCCATAAGGATTCGGGCCGTCGTCGTTAAGGGAGGGTAGGGTACCCCTCCCCCATCCCCACTGCACCAGAATTTGTGCAAAAAGACTCTGCTTCACTGTGCAGATTGCACAGTTGAAGAATAAAGATCACATAAAGATTTCCGCAAGAACTGTGGAGCCGTCGGCAACCATAACAAATCAAAGTACTAAGGAGTCAGCCTTGCACAGAATTACTCAGTCGGTCGAGTCGGCGCAGTCGCGGTGATCCTCACGCCCATCCCATTCAGCTTGCTCCGCGCCTGCATCGCCTCCGGCTTATCCGGATGCTTCTGAATCAGCGCCCGCAGCTCATGAACTCCCGCATCCTTCTTGTTCATCAGCAGCAGCGCATACCCCTTATGCAGTTGCGCCGCCGGAGCCTTCGAGCTGTTCGGGAACGTCTCCAGCACCGCGTTGTACGCCTTCACCGCATTCGCATAATCCTGGCCCTTGTAAGCAATCTCGCCAAGGTAGAACTGCGCTCCGCCGGCCATATCGTCCTGCGGATAGTAGTTCACGACATCCTGAAACTCACTCTGCGCCACCTGGTACTTGCCGCTGTTGTAATCCCGCACGCCAGCCTGATACGTCTCCTGCAGCGGCGGAGCAGGATTTGCCGCAGGCACAGCAGCGGGAGCACCACCGCCATTGTTCGCCATACCGCCCCCAGCGCCCGGACCCGGCGCGGGCGCACCACCGCCGCCTGAAGGAGCCGTCTGCTGCTGTTGTTGCTGCTGCGTATTCTGAATCTGCGTCTGCAAATCCTGAATCGAGCGATCCAGCTTCGCCAGCCGTGCCTTTACCTCATCGATCGAATCATTCACCGACTGCATCTGCCCGGCAGCAGTATCCACCTTGCCGCTCAAAGCCTCATTCTGCGTGGCAAGCTTCCGCTGCAGATCGTCCATCGCCGCGGCAACCCGGTTTGAATTGTCCGCTGTCTGCTCCGTAAGATGCTGCAGCACCCCCATCTTCGAATCCACAGTGGACTGCAGCCGCTGCATCATGTCCACAAGCTGATCCACGCGGTCCTTCAGCGCTTGCAAATCCTCTTTCGTGCCCGCATAGCTGGGCACAGGTGCAAACACAAACAGAGCCGCGCCAATCAATGCGGCAGTAACATAGGGACGAATTGTATTAAGTCGCTTCATATATTCACCCGCTTCAAACGTTGTGGCCCACATCTTATGGAAAAGACGTGGACCACAACATTTCATCTCATGTATTGATTATTAGTCATCCAGTCTTATTTATCGAGCGCAAATCCTGCACGGCGATTCTGCTGCCAGCAGTCCTCGGTGGATTGTGTGCAGAACGGCTTTTCCTTGCCATAACTGATCACGCGGATGCGCGAAGCCGACACGCCCGCATTCACCAGCGCACTCTTTGCCGCCTCGGCGCGATTCTGACCCAGCCCAAGGTTGTACTCATTCGAGCCGCGCTCATCGCAATACCCGCCGACGATGAATCGAATATCCGGATGGCTGTTCAGATACGCGGCATCCTTGGCCAGCGTCGATTGCGCGTCCGTGCGAATATCCGCCGAGTCGTAATCGTAGAAGATATCCTGCACATTTGCATGGAAAGCTTCGTCGTCGCTCATTCCACTCGTCGGAACCGAAACAGCCGGCGGAGCACTGACGGTCACGCGCGCCGTCGAATCTGCCACACCGCCGGGGCCACGCGCCACCAGGTGATAGCTGGTTGAAGCGGTCGGCTGCACGTTCTTTACTCCGCCGGAAGGCACCTGCCCAATGCCGTCAATCGTGATGCTGTCAGCATCGGTTGTACGCCACGACAGCACAACTTGATCGCCTGCGGAGATCGAAGTCGGCGTTGCTGTGATCTGTGCTGTAGGAGCCGGCGCTGTCGCCATAGGCGCAGTTTCCGCCGGCGGCGGGGCCGGTTTTTCTTTCTTCTTGCATCCAGATACAGCGGTAAGGGATGCCAACAGTAAGACAGGAACGAGCAAACGATTAAAACATTTCAAAGTGCATCTCCTTCTACAGGTTAAAGGAATCGTTGTAAATCCGTACTAGGAATTTTAGACCTTTTCAGCGGGGCAGATTCACGTAATGCGGCTCAAATTGTTGCACTTAACCAGTAAGATGCCGCCTGTTCAGGTTGGTTTGCCCAATTATTTCCAGCTCCAGTTCGGCATAAAGTTATTGCCGGTGCGTGTCAGGGGATGCTGCTCCGTACCGTCGGTAAGCATCGTCCAGATATCGCTATGTCCGCCTGCCGCCCGCTCGAAGACAATATGCCGTCCATCCGGCGCCCAGAAGGGAAAATCATTATTCCCGGACTCATGAGTGAGCTGCATCCAGCGCTTGCTGGCAATATCCATCACGTAAATGTCCTGCCCGCCCGGATCTCCCGGCCCGTATTTGCGGTTCCAGGCGAAGGTCAGGAACTGCCCATTCGGTGACCACGAAGGCGAAATCGCATATCCGCCATCCGTCAGCCGCTGCACGTTCGATCCATCCTGATCCATCGTGTAAATCTGCGGCAGTCCGGTGCGCCCGCTCACAAAAGCCAGTTGTGCATTTGTCTTGGGGTTCCACGTAGGAGAAACATCCGCCTTACGAAAAGCCGTGATCTGCCGCAATCCTCCGCCGTTGGCATCTGAAATCCATATCTCCGATGCGCCGGAGCGTGCCGAAGAGAACGCAATCTTGTTTCCATCCGCAGACCAGGCCGGGCTAAAGTTACTTCCGCCGGCCGTTCCGCCAGGAAAACTCACCATCCTGCCCAGGTCGAGCGAGAACATGCGGATCGACCAACCATCCTTGCCGAGAGAAGCAAAGGCCAGCCTGCTGTTATCCGGCGAAATACGCGGCGAAAGCGAAATCGCCCCAAGCCGCGTAATTGGATGCTGGTTCTGCCCGTCGTAGTCCATCGCCCAGATTTCCTTGGACCCTGAGCGCGAACTGACAAAGTAGATCTTCGTCTCGGCAATGCCGTTAATGCCGCCACCTAGCCGCAGAATAATCTCATCCGCAAAGCGATGTGCAATCGTCCGCGCCATCTCCTGGCTCGCAGTTTCGCTGTACTGGCGCGTCAGAACCTGCGCGGTGGCTGTATTTGCCGTATCGTAGAGCCATCCATTGACTACGACCTTTCCCGCGGAGACAGAAAGCGCGCCAAAAGCCACCATCTGCGCGCTCGCCGGCGCTGCCGACCAATCCTGCAGATGAATCTCCTGCGGCGCGCCCGGCATGGCCTGCGGAATCATGCTCTTTGAAACCAGGTCAAAGATGCCCGCAGTCGACAGATCGTTAAAGAGCGTCGTGTCAAACGTTGCTTTGAGTGATGGCGTCTGCGGGTCCTCGTTCGCGGACTTGAAGTCCGCAGCCGCAATACGAATACGAGCGTTGCCCAGGCCTGAGCCTGTATGAATCCAGTCCTGTGCATGGAGTGCCTGCGCAAACACACTGGCAGACGCAAGTAAAGCTGGGAAGATGAATCGGAAATAAGGCTTCATTCTGCTTTCTATCCCTCCTCGTCATCGTGCCGGGCAAATGATCTATACGCTCGGCTTGTTGCGGGTGAGCCGGTTGTGCATCCTGTTCAAAACTCACAATAATAGGATGTAATCACTGTGCTGCCGTTGTATGCCGGTGGTAAAGGGCCAAAAGAATCCACGCGCTGTGCCGCGCGAAGGCATTCTCGATCAAGCGAAGGACTGCCGCTCGACTTATCCATCTGAACATCGCTCAACGTCCCATCCTTGTGAATGGTGAAGAGAATGAAAGCCTTCGTTCCCTTCGGAGTGCGCGGGTCCACAAGCTGCATGCTGGAGCTAGCCGCCATCTTCCGCTGAATGCCCTGGATGTAATACGGAAACATACTGCCAAAATCGCTGCCCTTTACATTCACAGGCCCGTTCACCGTCTGCTGGCCCTGTATGGCGCGGGGAAGATTATTCGCCGCCTGCTCGCCATACTGCGCGCGGTTTGTTGGCGGCGGAGGCGGCTGCTTGCTCGGTGTCGCCTTTGGCGCAGGTTTCTGCTGCTTAAGCCTCTCTGGCTTGCCCTGAATCGGAATAGCCTTCTCGTCTACCTGCGGTGCAGCCTTTGGCGCAGGCGGAGCCGGCGCGGGGCTGGGCTTTTCCGTAGCCAGTACGTTTTCATTCGGCGGCTGGGTGTTCGGTAGTGGAATCGTATTCGTAACGTTCACCTGAATCGCCCCGCCAATGGTAGCGCCACCCCAGTTGTTGGAGTGAAAGAACCCTCCGGCAACGGCATACACAACTACCAGAGCGGCAAGGCCCGCATGCAGCAGCACAGAACCCGTTGCCGGAGCCGCAAACGGCTCTCCGGCGAGCTCCTGCTCCAGGTGTTCCTCGCTTTCCAGAAGATTACTCATCGTTCTATCGGCCTGCCGTCTTGCCTTCCAACGGCTGCGTAACAATTGAGATATTCGTAATCCCAGCCTGCTTCACCGCATCCATCGCACTGGCAAAAACTCCAAACTCCACGCGCTCGTCTGCGCGCAGATAAATCACCTCGTGCGACGGATCGGCCCTGGAGCGCAGCATTGCCGGCAGCTCATGAATGTTTACCGGCTTGTCGCCCAGAAACAGCGAGCCGTCGCGATCAATCGTCAGCACAACGCGCTGTTCGGTAATCTCTTTCACCGTGCGCGTCTTGGGCACCGCCACCTCAATGCCCGACTGCAGCACCGGCGCGGTAATCATAAAGATCACCAGCAGCACCAGCACCACGTCCACCAGCGGAGTGATATTGATCTCCGCCATCGAAGTCTGCGTCCGTCCGTTTGCAGTCGTAAATGCCACGGCAGTTAACCTCGCGTCGGCAGCTCGCGCCCGCCTTCTGGAATAGTGCTGGACATCGCGCGCGGACCTGGAACTCCAGAGCGCACAGGAATCTCCTCCATCGAGTTCAACAGCTCGCGGCTGAAGTCGTCGATGGTTGCCGCAAAGACGCGGAGCCGCGCGGCAAACTGGTTGTAAGCCACAAGCGCAGGCACAGCCACAAACAGGCCCGCGGCAGTGGTGATGAGCGCCTCGCTGATGCCCGGTGCCACCGCTCGCAGCGTTGCTGTTCCTTCTGCGCCAAGGCCAAGAAAAGCCTCAACGATGCCCATGACGGTGCCGAAAAGGCCCACGAATGGGCTGATGCCGGCGATGGTGGCAAGCCAGGTAAGACGGCGCTCAAGATTCGTTACTGCTTCGCTTGCGGCGGTCTGCGCGGAGCGCTCCAGTGGCGCCATATTGCGCGGTGGGCCGCTGCCGCCGGTCTGGCGCTTATAGGTCTCATAAACATCTTCAAAGACCTGCGCCAGCGGGCTCGACTTGAAGTCTGCCGCCAGCGTGGAAATCTCCTGCAGCCGCGATGCCTTGCGGAAGGAGCGGATAAAACGCCGGCTTTCCCTCGTAACTTTGCTAAATAACGAGAGCTTACCCAGGATGATGGTCCACGAATAAAGGCTTGAGATGAGCAGGATAATGAGCACACCCCATGCGACGGGCCCTATATGACCAAACAACTCAGCCAGCGCGCCGAAGCTGTGAGAAATACCACCGCTTGCCGCCGGTGCAGCCGTTGAGTCGCCTTCAGCTTGGAAAATAAGGAGAAACGCTGCTATAAAAATCGGCTTCCACCTCTAGATTTCACGGTATCAGACGCGGACTGGTACTCCAAGTTATCGAGATGGTGCCACCTGTGCGATTCGTTGCTTCTGAAACAGCGATAAGCTCGCCGTACATGCTATGCTGCGCACGGATTCGGTCAAATATGCTCATCGAGCTGCGCGCGGAAAACTACGCTGTCATCGATCACGCAATCGCTGTCTTCGGGCCTGGGCTCAACCTGCTCACCGGCGAGACCGGCGCGGGCAAATCCATTCTCGTCGATGCCCTGGCGCTACTCATGGGCGGCAAGTCTTCAGCGGAAATCGTGCGCCACGGCGCTGATAAAGCAGTCGTCTCCTGTGTCTTTGAGTCCACATCCGTAGCCGAATCGGTCCTTGAAGAAAACGGCATCGACTCCGAAGGCGCCGAGATCATTCTCCGCCGTGAAGTTCTTGCCAATGGCAAAGGCCGCGTCTTTGTAAACAATCAGCCGGCCACAGTCAGCGTGCTCAAGCAGCTCGCGCCGGAGCTGGCGCTCGTCCACGCGCAGAGCGAGACACTTTCCAGCTTCGATCAGGCCCAGCAGAAACATCTCCTCGATCGCTTCGGCGGAATCTCCACGGAAGCCGTCGAAGCGGCCTACGCCGCCTGGAAAGAAGCCTCCGATAAGCTCGCAGACCTCCTACAAGGTGAAGCAGACCGGCTCAAAATGGTCGATCTCTGGAGCTACCAGGCTAAAGAAATTGAAGCCGCGCATCTTGAAGCGGATGAAGATACAGCCCTCGAAACCGAAAAGCGCGTCCTCGCCAATGCCGAAAAACTCTACGCCGCAGCCCTCGGCGCCTTCGATCAGCTATACGAAGGCGGAACCTCAGCAGAAGTAGGTCTTCGCGCCGCCATCCGCAACGTGGAAGAACTCGCCCGCTACGACGCCAAATTTACAGAAGCCGCGCAGCAGCTCGAATCCGCCCGCGCCACAGTCGGCGACGTCGCGGCCACACTCCGCGACTACGCCGAAGGCATCAACGCCAGCCCGGAGCGCCTCGCCGAAATAGAAGACCGTCTCGCCGCGCTCGACCGCCTCAAGCGCAAATACGGCAAATCCGTCGCCGAGGTGATCGCCTACGGAGAAGATGTCAGCCTCAAACTCGCCGAAGTTGAAAACCGCGACGAAGCCCTCAAAACATTGCGCGCAGCCGTGCAGCACTCCTCCGCCGAATACAAAAAAGCCGCCTCCGCACTCACAACCGCGCGCAAGTCCGCTGCCGACAAGCTCTCACGACTGGCTGAAGCACAGATCAACTCGCTCGCCATGAAAGTCAAATTCGAAATCGCCATCCTCGATCTGCAGGACGATGCGCAGTGGACAGCCAACGGCTGGGATGAAGTCGAGTACCGCATCGCCACCAACGCCGGTGAGCCCCTCAAGCCGCTGCATGAGATAGCCTCCGGCGGCGAAATGAGCCGCATCATGCTCGCGCTCAAAGTCGCCGTCGAAGAGCATTCCTCCAAATCCAACAGAAAAATTCCCACTCCTCGCACGCTCGTCTTCGATGAAATCGACATCGGCATCGGAGGCCGCGCCGCGGAAGCCGTCGGCAACAAGCTCAAAGCGCTCAGCCGCGGCCAGCAGATTCTCTGCATCACGCATCTGCCGCAGATTGCCGCCTTCGCAGACCAGCATTTCGTGATCGAAAAGAAGGAAGCCGACGGCCGCACCAAAACTAATATCCGTCTCCTCGACCAGCGTGCCAGCACCCACGAAGTCGCCCGCATGTTAAGCGGCGCCAAAGTCACAGACACCAGCCTCCAGCACGCCGCCCAGATGATCGCCACAAGCAAATAGCCGCATCACCGGCTCGAAAACACAAACACATTCCCATCCGGGTCTTTAAACTTCGCCATCGTGCCCCACACTTCCTTACGCGGCTCTTCCTCCAACTCCACCCCATTGCTTTTCATCGTCGCCGCCGTCGCAAAAACATCGTCACACCAGAATGTCATCGGCTGAAATCCGCCAATGCGGCTCTCATGCCCCGGCGGCGTAAACAGCGCAAGGCTTGTAGCCGAGCCGGGAATGGAAAGCTCAATCCACCGCTGTCCCGGCCCCATCGGCTGGTCGGTCGCAACCTTGAACCCAAGCTTCTCCGTGTAAAACTTCAGCGCCACATCCTGATCGCTCACCGGGATACTTACAATCTTCACTCCGCGAATCATTTTTTCTCCTCCTGACTTCTCGGACCATAACCCGCAACCTCCGTAAATGCAATCGGGTAGATATTGCTATAGTGACAATTGATATAGTCAATCATCGCCATGACCCAACTCGACGCTTACGTGACAGACGTGCTCATGCGCGACCTCATAGGCCATGACAAGCGCCCTGTCGCATTCCTCGCCTATCTCTGGCTCGCAGCAGAGGAACAACGCCGCAACGCCCCGGTCCAGATCAGCTACCAGGAACTCGCCGAGTCCATCGGAATCTCCCGCAGCTCCGCGCAAACATCCGTCGGCTGGCTTCTTCGCCGCAAACTAATCGAGGCCACACGCACCAGCGTCACGGCAACGCCCTCTTACCGCGTGCTGACCCCATGGCAGAGAAGCCATTCTGCAGCCGAATGAGCAACAAGCCGGAATCTGACTCATAAGCTCCTGTTTTACTCCATCATTGATATACTGGTAACGTGACTTCTACCGTTCTCGACCCCACCTCGACCAGCGACCGGAACGTCGACACCGCCGTCGAAAAGCGTGTCCTTCTCCTCAAGCCCCGCGGCTTCTGCGCAGGCGTCGTTCGCGCCATCGACATCGTCAAAATCGCCCTCGAAACCTTCGGCGCGCCCATCTATGTCCGCCGGGAGATCGTCCATAACCGCTACGTTGTCAATGAATTAGCGGAAAAAGGCGCAATCTTCGTCCATGAAATCGACGACGTTCCCGACGGCCAGCGCGTGATTTATTCCGCGCACGGCGTCTCTCCGGCCGTTCGCGAGCGCAGCAAAGGCCGCAACCTCAGAGTCATTGATGCCACCTGCCCGCTCGTCACCAAGGTCCACATCGAGGCCGTAAAGTTCGCCAAACAAGGCTATTCATTGGTTCTGGTCGGTCATCGTGATCACGATGAGATCGAAGGCACCTTCGGAGAAGCACCGGACGTAACCCAGATCGTGTCGAGCCCTGAAGAGGTGGCCACGCTGAATGTTCCCGATCCAGATCGCGTCGCCTATCTCACGCAGACCACGCTCTCGCTTGACGAAGCACGCGACATCATCCAGGCCCTCAAAATCAAGTTCCCGAACATAGCCGGACCGCATTCGCAGGACATCTGCTACGCCACCGAAAATCGCCAGACAGCCGTGCGCAACGTCGCTCATCAGGCCGATCTGGTTCTCGTAGTCGGCTCCACCAACAGTTCCAACTCGAACCGCCTCGTTGAAGTCTCGCGGAATCTAGGAACCATTGGTTACCTGATCGATAACTCCGCGGCTATCGATCCCAGATGGTTGGAAAACGTCCAGAATGTTGCCGTTACGGCAGGCGCTTCAGCGCCGGAGATTCTCGTTGAGGACGTTGTGAATTATTTGCGTCAAAACGGTTTCGGAAGCGTCGAAGAAATAGAAGTCATGCCGGAAAATGTTCGCTTCGGCTTGCCTCCGGAGATCGTGCAAGCCATCGGCGGAGCAGGCGGGGGCCAGCCTGTTCCGGTTCACTAGCAAGATCCGCAGCAGAAGCTAGGCAATGCCTTTGAGTTTTCCTTGCGGGTGAGACTTTGAGCAGATATGGCGCGCCGCTAATGATTTTTGGGCGCGTTTTTTCAGTTAATGTAACGGCTAAGCCGTATGGCTGGACCGCATCTTCCCCAGAGAGGGTTGCACAGACGTATGAGCATACAACAGGGGAAACAGCAGTCATCCGTGCCAAAATTCGGGCGCCTGGATGCGGACCTCGCGGATGTCGATGCGGCAATCGGCCGCTCCACAGACTATCTTCTCGGTAAGCAGCATCCGGACGGCTATTGGTGTGGCGAACTTGAAGCAGATTCCATGCTTGAGGCCGACTATATCTTCCTGCATGTGCTTCTCGAATCCGGCGATTCTGGGCGCCTGAAGCGCGCATTTACGGAAATGATGCGCTACCAGAACGAGGACGGAAGCTGGAGCATTTATCCCGGCGGTCCCGGCAACATTTCACTCGCAGTCAAATGCTATTTTTCCGCCAAGCTCATGGGCATGAGCCCGGACGCTCCTGAGCTCGTTAAAGCTCGCGAGTGGATCCTCGCTCACGGCGGTGTCACCGAGTGCAACACCTTCACCAAAATGTATCTTTGCGCCCTTGGCCAGTACGACTACGACGCCGTACCCGCCATCCCGCCGGAGATCGTTCTATTTCCCAATTGGTTTTACTTCAATATCTACGAAATTTCATCCTGGTCGCGCTCCATCCTGGTTCCGCTCGCCATCATCTACGCTAAAAAGCCCTTCAAGAAAGTTCCCGCAGAGCAGGGAATCGATGAGCTCTTCGTTGGCGGCCGTGCCAACGCCACGCTGCGCCTCCGCATGGACCGCAAAAAGCTCATCTCCTGGCGCAATTTCTTCCTTATCCTTGATCGGATGATGCACCTGGCTGAAGCAGTCCACATTCGCCCATTGCGTTCGCTTGCCATCAAGCGCGCGGAGACGTGGATGCTTGAGCGTCTTGAAATGACAGACGGCCTCGGCGCCATTTATCCGGCCATGATGAACGCCATCATCGCGCTGCGCTGCCTCGGCTACTCTGAAGATGATCCGCAGGTCATCCGCGCCCGCGACGAGTTCGAAAAGCTCGGTATCGAAGAGCCGGCCAGTGAAGCCCTGCCGGAAACTTTCCGCATGCAGCCCTGCATGTCCCCCGTCTGGGATACGGCGCAGACCCTCTTTGCACTCGGCGAAGCTGGCGTCTCCCGCACCGATCCCCGCCTGCTCAAAGCTGCAGACTGGCTGCTCTCCAAAGAAGTTCGCCACAAAGGCGACTGGGCCTTCAAGGTCCGCAACACTGAGCCCGGTGGCTGGTACTTCGAGTTCAATAACGAATTTTATCCCGACACCGACGATACCGCGCAGGTGCTGCTCGGGCTCAGCAAGGTGGATAATCCCCGCGAACGCTATCAGATTCAAGTCGCCGAGCGCGCCATCGCGTGGGAGTTCGCCATGCAGTGCAAAAACGGCGGCTGGGGCAGCTTCGACAAAGACAACACCAAGATGATCTTCCAGTACATCCCCTTCGCCGATCACAACGCCATGCTCGATCCGCCAACGGCTGACATCACCGGCCGCATGTTGGAGATGCTAGCCGCCTACGGCTATACCCGCGCCGACAAGCGCGTGCAGAAGGCCATTGAGTTTATCTTCAAGGAGCAGGAATCGGACGGAAGCTGGTTCGGCCGCTGGGGCGTTAACTACCTCTACGGCACATTCCTCGTCCTGCGTGGCCTTGAAGCCATCGGCATCGATAATCACGAGCCGCAGATTCAGCAGGCAGCCGAGTGGATTCGCATGGTGCAGAACCCCGATGGTGGATGGGGCGAAACCTGCGGCAGCTATGACGACCCCAACCTGCGTGGTTCCGGCGTCAGCACCCCATCGCAAACCGCCTGGGCAATCCTCGGCCTGCTCGCAGCCGGCGACGACCGCTCTGACTCCATCGCCAAAGGCATTCGCTGGCTGTTAACTCGTCAGGAACAGGATGGCGGCTGGGACGAATCGATGGGTGAGGGAAAACTCCGGCAGGCTATCATTACCGGAACAGGCTTCCCGCGCGTCTTTTACCTGGCGTATCACATGTATCGCCAATATTTCCCGCTCATGGCGCTCACCACGTACAAGCGGGCCATGGAACGCGTCGCATAGCACAGGTTTGCTCGCCGCGTAGGTTTTGAAAGGGCACGGCTTCAACCGTGCCGAAAAGGCAAAAGTTAAGCGGGGCTTCAGCCCCTGAGGTAAAACAATCAATGGCAGTTCCGATCTCCCAGATGTGGACGGTTGCAAGTTACGTGCTCAAGCAGCACTTGAAGGGCAACAAGCGTTACCCGCTCGTGCTCATGCTGGAGCCGCTTTTCCGTTGCAACCTGGCCTGTGCCGGCTGCGGCAAGGTCCAGTATCCGCCGCATATCCTCAAAAAGCAGCTCACCCCCGAGGAGTGCTTCGCCGCCGTTGAAGAATGCGGCGCTCCCATGGTCTCTCTCCCCGGTGGCGAGCCGCTGCTCCATCCGCAGATCGTCGAGATCGTCAATGGCCTTATAGCCCGCAAAAAGTACATCTACCTCTGCACCAACGCGCTTGAACTCAAAAAGCGTCTCCCGGAGTTCACGCCTTCTAAATACCTCACCTTTTCCGTCCACCTCGACGGCCAGCGTGAGCACCACGACTTCTCCGTCTGCCGCGAAGGCGGCTATGACCTCGCCGTCGAAGGCATCAAGGAAGCCGTCCAGCGCGGCTTCCGCGTCACCACCAACGCCACCTTCTTCGATGGCACCGATCCCAACTCCGTCCGATCCTTCTTTGATGAAGTCATGGACATGGGCGTAGAAGGCATCGTCCTTTCGCCCGGCTACTCCTACGAGATGGCGCCCGACCAGCATCGCTTCCTTGGCCGCGCCCGCGTTCGCCGCCTCTTCCGCGCCATTCTTTCGAATCGTAAAAAGTCGTGGAAGTTCAACATGTCGCCCTTGTTCCTCGAATTCCTCATGGGCGATCGCAAATACGAATGCACGCCCTGGGGCTCGCCCGCCTATAACATCTTTGGCTGGCAAAAGCCTTGCTATCTCCTGCAGGATGGCTACGCTGACTCTTTCAAAGAGATGATGGAAACCACAAAGTTTGAAGAGTACGGCGTCGCCTCGGGCAATCCCAAATGCGCCAACTGCATGGTGAGCTGCGGCTATGAGCCAACCGCTGTCATGGAAGGCTTCGGCTCTTTCAAAGGCTTCCTCGGTATGGTCCGCGGAACTTTCTCCAGTTATAAAGACCCTCACGCCGCCAAGCTCCTCAGCGAATTCAAATCCGAAAGCCACGCGCCTCTCGTGCAGATTGCAACCCCGAAAGCTCTCGAGGAGACCAACGCATGAGCGCAGAAGTCCTGAAATACACACAAGATCAGATCGAGACCATGGAAGTTGCCCCCGGCAACGTCCATGAAAAGCTCGAAGGCTGGATTCCCGAGCTCGCCAGCGAAGACGATCTCCGCAACGCCCTCGAAAAAGCCTTCGATTATCGCGGCGACGTGGCCATTACGCTCAAATCCGGCGAGCGCATCGACGCCTTCATCTTCAATCGCCAAACCGGCGCCACGCTGGCCGACTCGTATGTGCAGTACTTCACGCCCTCTGCACCCGACAAGCGCAAAATCAGCTACGCTCAGATCGCCCGCCTCGAATTCTCAGGTCGCGACACAGCAGCCGGCAAGCGCTGGGAAGACTGGGTAGGCGCTTATAACGACCGCAAAGCCGCCGGCGAAAAAAACATCGCACTGCACCCGGAGAAGCTGGACTAAGCCTAGCTAGCACAATCCGATCCGTGGATGCCGCCCGTTCAATTGGGGCGTAGGAGACTTCCAACAATGAATGAGCCGCTGTTCGAGTTGAAGGGACCGCAATTTCAGCCGGTGAGAAAATGGCTGATCGGGTTTGCTATTTTGATATTCTGCGCCGGTGTACTCGCGCTCGGTTTCTTCACAAGAAACCCGTTCTGGCAAGAAATTGCATTAGTATTCAACTTCATCTGGCTGCTTGGGGCCTCTTTTTATCTCCTCCTCGTGCGCACAAGAAAGTATCATCGCCTGCCAATCGGGACCGTTAACCTGAGTGTGCGGAACTGGATACTGGACGAGCACAAATCTAAGATCAAAATCTGACTCATGAAAGTATTCCTCACCGGCGCCACCGGCTTCGTAGGCCACCATGTAGCCAAAGCCCTGGCAGCCCAGGGTGCCGAACTCCTTTTTCTAGTTCGCAAATCCAGCAATCTCTCCAACCTAGAAGGCATTCGCGGCGAAATCGTCGTCGGCGATCTCCTCGACGCATCGACTTACGCATCAGCCCTGCAAGGCTGCGAAGCCGTCCTCCACGTAGCCGCCGATTACCGCCTCTGGATTCGCGACCCCGACACCATGTACCGCGCCAACGTCGAGGGCACCCGCGATCTCCTCCGCGCCGCGCGCGAAGCCGGAGTCCGTCGCGTTGTCTACACATCCTCCGTAGCCACCATGCACTTCCGCACAGA
>NZ_JBEKYX010000074.1:0-24952 GCF_049510455.1 Occallatibacter sp.
GATGGAACGGCTCGACGCAGACGTAGGTTCCGTTCAATGTCCGCTTGGTAAGCGACCAGAAATTTTCGAGACAGTTTGTGTGAACCTGGCCTCGTACGTAGCACTCCACATGGCTGACAGTCTCGTGGATGTACTTGTCCTTTAGGCTGTCATACGCGACAGCCTGATCGCTGTAGATCGCAGAGCCTTGCTCGACGTTCTTGAGGATTTCAGCCTGTAGGGTGTCACGTCGGGTGTTGGGAACTACGGTAGCGCGAACCTGACGCGAATCGCGGTCGAAGAGTCCCATGATCGGAGTCTTACCGTTCATGCGAGTTTGCTTCCACTCCGCTACCTTCGATAGTTCCTGCTGGATTTTCAGCTTGCGGCTTTTGTGCATATTGCGTGGCTTGCCGCCAATGTATGCCTCATCAACTTCGACCTCGCCGCCGTTCTCGCTCCCCATTTTATAGTTGAAATCGCGTGAGCGCAGGGCAAGACGTAGACGCTGGAGAATGAACCATGCAGTCTTTTGGGTGACGCCTAGATCGCGGGCAATCTCATAGGAACTAATGCCGTTCTTGCAACTAACCAACAGCCAAAGCGCAGGCAGCCATTTGGTCAGAGAGATGGGGGAGTCCTCGAAGATGGAGTTGACCTTGACGGAGAACTGGCGGCGGCACTTGCGGCATTTCCAACGCTTTTGATTGCTCAGATAGTGGAGCTCTCGGGACTCGCAATCGGGGCATACGGGGCCATCGGCCCAACGCATTGACGCCACGGTATCAATGCAGACCTGTTCATCGCTAAAGTACTGAATCGCTTCGAGTAATGTCTTCGGGGCTTCCATGTACTCAACACTACGCTGAATCGAAAGGTTAGTCAAGTATATTTATACCCTTAACTGCAAGGACCTGGGATACCGTCTACCTATCGAGTCGAATAAGTACATCCTGTTTGATTTCTTCAACTCTCAACTTGCAGCGGCACCGATGCACTACATGTACGACAATTTCTCTTGTAAGTGCTATTCGTACCTAAGAATGACAGTGGGATCGACACGCGTCGCCCGCCTCACAGGGATGTAGCTCGCAATCAATGCAACGACGGCCCACAGCAGCACGGACGCAGCAAAGGTGATTGGATCCGCAGGGTTCAGACCGTACAGGTGTCCCTGGAGCAGTCGCGTAATCAGAAATGCCCCGCCGAGTCCAAACGCCACTCCTGTTAAAGTAAGTCCCAGTACGCTGGCAAGGATAAGTTGTAATACATCTTCACGCCGTGCACCCAAGGCCATGCGTATTCCAATTTCCTTTGTGCGCTGCGTGACTGAGGTCGACACAATTCCATAGAGACCGACTGCCGCCAGCACCAATGCTAACCCGCCGAATCCTCCAATCAACGACGTTTCCCAGCGCAACAACCAAAACGAATGGTCGATCTGGTCCGACAGAGCGTCTACGTCGTAAACCTGGAGTCGCGAGTCTAGCCCAAGCAAATTCCTTCGCAGATTGGGTGCTAATTCGGCCGGTTCAACCTGAGTTCGGATCAACAACGAGACGTACCTCGCAAAGTGCTGAGCGATTGGTACGAAGACGTACGGTTCCGCAGGCTGATCGAGGTTCGCATACTTAGCGTTCTTCACTACGCCGATAATCTCCGCGTCGTAACACTTTCCGTTTTCACACGCGCAGCCAACACGCAGTCGTTTACCAATCGCAGTCTGGCCAGGAAAGTACCTGTGGCTGAGAATGTCGTTGACCACGACGACACGCGGAGCGTTCCCCCCATCCAGCAATGAGAAGTCGCGGCCGGCCAGCAAAGAAACGCCGAGAGTCGCGAAATAGTTTGCTCCAACGATGTTCTCGCCCACCGTCTGATTCCGTAGTTCGCCGTTCTTTATCAACGGCAAAATGCAATCCGAGGAGGAAATGAAGGGGGAGGCATATGACACCGTGGCGCTCTGGACGCCGGGAATCGCACGCACGCGCTCCAGCTATTGGCATTCTGCAAGGCATGAATAAATAGCCCGGATACGCGCGGGTCAAAAGCGTTAATGCTGACAAGAACTTGTTAACCGTGGTGCGGACCGATGGCTCAGAGCTGACCTATGATCCACGCCGTCAGCAGGGCGTGTCTGTGTATCGGGAAGAGCCGCGCAGTTTCGCCGTAGGCGACCGCGTCCAATTCACCGCGCCAGCGAATGACTTGAAGATTGCCAACCGCGAATTAGGGACGGTCGAAGCCGTCGGACAAGACGGGCAGATGCGTTTGAAGATGGACGGAGGCCGCGACGTGCAGCTTGATCCGCGCGAGCATCCGCATCTCGATCACGGCTATGCGGTGACTAGTCATTCCAGCCAGGGACAGACCGCCGAGCGCGTATTGATTCACGTCGATACGGAACTGGCCGCAAAAGACCTGCTCAACAGCCGGATGGCTTACGTCGCCGTCTCGCGCGGAGCAGAGGACGCGCAGCTTTTCACCAACGACCGCGAGAAGTTGCCGCAAGCATTAGGGCATGATGTGTCCCACGAGAGCGCCCACATGCCAGCGATGCAGCCGGAGCAAGCCATCAAGTCGCCACAGCCAGAAATCGCGCCGGTCATAGAACACGGCTTCGGCATGGGACACAGCCTCTAACCCACCTGCCCCGTATGGTGGAAGCGTAGCCCAACCTAGCCGCGTCTCAAGCCTCAGCCGCTGCGCGGTGCGTTCGGCAGCCTTGACGCGCGGACCTCACCGTTGGGCCAAAATCAGCCAGTTATTCTGGGGCAGGTACGAATAACAGACATACAAACAAAAACGGCCTTCTTTAACTTATGGATCTCAGAGAGCACTTAACATGTCTTAAGGGACAATGGAATCAGCTAGAGAGGCACGCTACGAGAGGGGAGTATCGTGTGAAAGGGACTGGACTATTCATCGTTGCGACAGTAGTGATTTTAGGTGTATTTCCCACATGGGCACAGCTAACTCCCGATCCAATCTCCCTTCTGAACCAGATGTACGCCGCTAGCGGCGGTGAACGCTGGAGCCAGCTTGAGAGGGCCGATCTCCGGGGGACTTACAGTATCGGTGGCCTCTCGGGCACCTTCAAACAGAAGATTGATTTGAAGCATGGGGGCGATGTTTCTATCTATAATGGTGGACCGTTAGATGGCAGACAGGGCACCCAGCCGGAGGCAAGTTGGTCAAGCGATTCAAGTGGAATCGTGACGGTGCAGGATGCACCCGAAGCAAAGGCTGACGCTATCACCCAGTCATATGAAGACCGCAATGGATGGTTCCATCCCCAGGAAGCTGCTGTCAGCTACATCGAGCGCAAGACCGATTCCGCAACCTCGTATGACTTGGTCCGCGTTGTCCCCCCCGGTGGACGCGATCTTACGTTATGGATCGACGTGAAAGACCATCTGCTGAGACGGATTGCTCAAAAAGGAGCGGATCAACAAGAGAGCATCACAGTCTTTTCTGATTACAGACAGGTGGACGGCGTTCTCTACCCCTTCTCCGTGCGGAGTTCTACCGGCGATCCGAGCCAGGATGTTTTGCTTTCAGTGCAGGAAATCCAATTTTCGCCAAATGTAGACGTTGCAGATTTTGCGCCTCCAGCCTCAGTCATCCGTGATGCTGAACTCCTCGGTGACGCTAAGGAGGCACCGGTCCCCTTTACGGTCAGCGACGGACGGATCGTTGTCGAAGTGTCCATCAATGGCAAGCCGCCGCTGCCTTTTCTGCTCGATTCGGGAGCCATGAACATGCTCACACCGGATGGAGCCAGACAACTCGGTGTTGCGGGTCGCGGCGATTTGGCGGCTGGTGGCGTTGGAAATGCGCAAGTAACCGCCAAACTCGCACGAGTAAAGGAAATGAAGATCGGGCGCGCCCATCTCTCGGATCAACAATTCATCATCATCCCGCTTCCTTCTTCTGTAGTGGAGCACGGCAACCAATCTCCGGTTGTGGGACTGATCGGTTATGAACTGCTGCGCCGTTTCGCCGCGAGGATTGATTATCAGAAACAGACAGTGACTTTTTACAAGCCGGGTTCAAAGATAGACAAACCATCGAATTCTGAAGCGCTAAGGATGTACTTCAATGACCGTACTCCATTCATTCAGGTTGGGGTCGATGGAACACCTGCTTACTTCGGAGTCGATACCGGTGACAACGGAGCAGCAACTCTCTTCAAGCCGTTCTATCAGGCCCACCTGTTTCCTGTTCAGCTACCGGGAATCGCCCGGAAACAGCGCGGTATCGGCGGGGAAGCTGCGTCTCTGCTTACGCGTGTAGAGTCTCTGTCTTTTGGCTCTTACACCCTCACCCGCCCATTGGTGGAGTTGAATTTTGCGAACAGTGGCATCTTCGCTATGCCTCTTACTGGCGGCAATCTTGGTTACAAGGTATTTCGCAATTTCATTCTTACCTTCGATTACGAGCATCGTCTTCTCTATCTTGAAAAATCCGTCGAGTATGGCCGCGCCATGCGCTACAACCATAGCGGTCTTACGCTTGATAGAGCTGAGGATGGATCGATTGTGGTTACAACCGTTGATCCCCACACGCCTGCGGCAGACGCAGGGCTTGAAGCAGGAGACATAGTTCTCGCATTGAATGGCAAGACACCGAACGGAAAGGCCCTTTACGAGTTCGGAGATGTGTTATCCGATGCTGCCGGTAAAATGGTAGAGATTCGTTTCATTCGAGAAGGCAAAGAACAGCACAAAACTTTCGTGCTGAGGAACCTCATCCCCGTCGAGGGAGCATTTCGTGCATATACGGGATCAGCTATCCACTAATAGCTTCTACAGTACGTGCTCTCACGCATGACAACGTGCTTTATCGTGCGCTCAGAGCTGTGTTGCGCGTTCAAAAATATACACAGAAGGGAGAATCTGCCTGCACGGTTCCTACACAGCCAAAATCTACGGATTTATATCAAATAAAATCAGAATCTTGTAAAAAGATTCTCACCCGCTCAGGATGACAACTGAGGGTGGGCGGGTAGCCTGCGATTGAGGTGTGCTGGCTGATAGCATTTCTGTATGATCCGGACTGCAGTTTTTCGTCGCGTCGTGGCTGGCTTTGTGCTGGTTGTTGCTCTTGTTGGTTTGTCAGCTCAGAGTGCTTCTGACAAGGCACATATTGATGAGGTTCTTCGTGGGCTGAATCGTGGGCGGAGTGTGGGGCAGGTGGCGGTTTCGCCGGATGGGTTGCGGCTGGCCTGGATCGACTTTGGGCGCGATGGCGGCATTCGTATTGCTCCGATTGGGGATATTACCAAGGCTGAACCTGTGAAGGTTGGCGAGCGGTGCTCGGAGAGCGATATTCTCTGGCGGCCTGACTCGAAGGCGCTGGCTTTCTTTGCCTCATGTGGGGATGCGAAGCAGGCTGATCTTTATCTCTCGCATCTGGATGGGCAGGCTGCGGTGCGGTTGACGCAGCTTACCGGCTATACCAATGAGCCTGCTTTTTCGCCGGACGGCACCAAGGTTGCTTTTCTCTATGTGGACGGCGCGAGCCGTCCTGCTGGTGCGCTGGCTGCTATGAAGCCTTTTGCCGGCGTGATTGGTGAGGATGGTATCGAGGTGCAGCGTATTGCTGTTGCCGATGCCACGGCGACCGAGGCGCAGAAGCCGCAGCAGGTTACGCCTGCCAATCTTCATGCGTTTGAGTTTGGGTGGTCGCCGGATTCGAAATCTCTGGCCTACACTGCGGCTGAGCCGCCGGGAGAGAACAACTGGTGGACGGCGAAGCTCTATGCTCAGACGATTGGTGCGTCTGCGCCAGAGGTCATTCTGGCTCCGGCTGAGGTTGCGGGGGCGATGCATGGGATGCAGATCGCTGTTCCGCGCTGGTCGCCGGATGGGAAGAGCATTGCCTTTATTGGCGGGCTGATGAGCGATCAGGGTTCGACCGGTGGGGATGTGTGGCTTGTGCCGGCGGCGGGCGGCGCGGCGCGCAATCTCACTCCGGGCCGCACCTCTACGCCTGCGTGGATAGACTGGGCCGATGCGGATCATCTGTATGTGAGCGAAGATGCGGCAGGGAATGACCAGCTTGTGCTGGCGCGCGTGCCTGCCCGTGGCCCGGCTGTCTTTGATGCTCCGGTCTTCAACATTCCGGCTTCGGCAGGGGATGGCCGTATTTCGCATTCGCTTTCCGTTACTGCCGATCATTCGCTTTTTGTCTTTCGCGCCAGCAGTTTCGATCATGCCACGGAGATCTATTCTGTCCAGACTGGTAAGACTGAGGCGGGTAAGACGGGGTCCGGCTCAACTGTTACCACGCTTGCCGGGCTGACGCAGCTAACGCACCTGAACGATGGCGTTGAGGCTGCGTGGGGCAAATCGGAGTCGCTGAGCTGGAAGTCCGACGGCTTTAATGTACAGGGCTGGTTGTTGCTGCCCAAGAACTACGATCCAGGCAAGAAATATCCGCTGATTGTTCTGGTTCATGGTGGTCCGGCTTCTGCTGTTGAGTCGCGGTGGGGCGCGGGCGGTGGTTTGAATGCTCCGGCTTTTTCAGCGCTGGATTATTTTGTTCTGCAGGTGAATCCGCGCGGCAGTTTTGGGCAGGGTGAGGCGTTTGTCGAGGCTAACCGCAAGGATTTTGGCTATGGCGATCTTCGCGACATTCTTGCGGGCGTGGATGCGGCGGAGAAGGAGTATCCGATTGACGACAAGCGTGTGGGGCTTACGGGCTGGAGTTATGGCGGCTTTATGAGCATGTTCGCCGTTACGCAGACGCATCGCTTTCGCGCGGCTGTTGCGGGCGCGGGTATCTCGGACTGGCAGAGCTACTATGGGGAAAATTCCATTGGGCAGTGGATGATTCCTTACTTTGGCGCGAGCGTGTATGACGATCCGGCGGTGTATGCGAAGAGTTCGGCGATCAACTTTATCAAGAGGGTGAAGACGCCTACGCTTGTTGTTGTGGGCGACCGCGATGGGGAGTGCCCTGCGCCGCAGTCTTTCGAGTTCTGGCATGCGCTGCGGGATGAGCATGTTCCGACGCAATTTGTGGTCTATCCCAACGAGGGCCACGGGTTCGTCGATCCGGCGCATCGCCGCGATGTGATGGAGCGGGCGGTGGATTGGTTTGCGCGCTATATGCCGGAGTGACGTGGCCGGTTGCGCGGCCGGTTACGGTTTGGGGCCGCGTGAGTCTATGTGAATACGGCAATAGAGATACTCGGTCAGGACGGTTTCACAGGTTCTGGCTCGTCTGATTCCCACTTGGCTCGTTCGGGATCATTTGGCCCTGATACACTTTGGATTGGAAGAATAGCGGATTTTTTCCTCCCGCCCACGCTGGCGGGACGCGCTTTCAAACAAAATTTTGTGGCGTACTTTAGGAAAGACCGTTCCGCGGTTACGGAATGCGGGGCGGGGAGGATTCATGCGGCGGTTTTTGACGCTTGTTTGTTTGCTGGTGTTGGCTGTTCCGGCCGGTATTACCATAGCCGGATGCACGCGCAATCCAGACGGGAATTATTGCAACGGTTTGGGTTACGGCCCCAAGATTACCGAGCTCTCCTATATCACCCTCGGGCCTCAGTTCACAGGCATCTCGCTGGCCTTTGGCCAGACGCGCCAGAGCAATGCGCCGTCCGCATTTACGTGCAAGAACACCGCCTTCAGCGCTAGCACCTACAGCTACGGCACCACGAACAACCGGCTCGTCGATATTTCGCCCACCGGCAACATGTGCGCAGGCACATGGAACCGGAACTCCGGCGGCGGCATTGCGGATTTCACCATTTGCAGCGCGCCCAGTCCGCTGCCCGATAACGGTAATCTGCCTTACGGCATAGCATACGAAACTGCCGCCGCGGATGGTGTCACCTCGAACCCCGTGCCGGTGTACGTCCATGCGCCCGTCACCTCCATTACGCTGGTCGGTCCACAGCAATGCATCTCGCAGGGTGTACTGGCGCAGCTCGATTCGCAGGCCTGCTACTCGAACAACGGCACGCAGCAGCTCTTATGCGCTCCGTCCACCATCACGTCCGCGCAATATGCGTGTCCGGCGCTGCCTGGCGCCACCATACCGACCTGCGAGAACTCCATCGGCACCATGTCCTATAACGTGGGCAGCTCCGCAGTGGCCACGATTAATGCCGAGACCAACCAGATCACCGCGCAGCTCCCCGGCACCACGGTCATCACGGCGAATATCGCCGGTTCCGGTTCCACTGCCGGCTACTTCTCCACCTGCCCGCCGAAGTCCATCTCCGTCACGCTCAATGGAGCGACGAGCGGCACGGTGACCCAGGGCGTGCAGCAGAACCTTGTCACCAACGTTACCGATACACAGGGCAACACCATCACCGGGCTTACGCTCAACTATCAGTCCACCAATCCGCAGAACCTGTCGGTTTCAAGCGCCGGCGCCATCACGGCCAGCTTCCCCGGCGATGCCAGTGTCTATGCCATCTGCCAGCCAGCTACGTGTAATCCCGCGCCCATTAATGAAATTGGCGTCTTTGGCACCGGGCTGCCCATCTCTTCCAATCCCGTTGACATTACGATCCCCGGTTCCGCCAGCGCCTTTGTCTGGTACGGAGCTCCGAACCAGTCGCAGTACTTCGTTCCCTTTGAGCTGCTCTCCGGCACGCCCGGCAACACTGTGCGTTTGCCCTACGTGCCCAACTCGATGTTGATGGACCGCCTGGGCACCAATCTCTACTTCGGCTCGGAGATTGAGCTTATGGTGTACAGCGCCGTGTCCAACACCATTAGCGGCCAATTCACTGGCATCCCCGGTGTTGTACTTGGCGTCTCGCCCACTGATTCAAGTGTGCTGGTCAACGATCAGAAGCGCCAGCTCTTCTATCTCTTCACTCCGAGCAGCTCTGCCGTGACTGCCACCTTCGGCGGCATGGGCGTCAATGCGCAGTGGACGCCGGATGCTCAGACGCTGTACGTCACTGACAGCGCGGCAGCCAATAATCTTCCGGCCAATGTTACTGCCGGCATCACAGCTCACACCGATACCCTTTACGTCTTCAACGCGAATACGGGCTGGACCACCTATCCCCTGAATTGCTCGAATGGCGCCCCGACTACAGCCAACCCCTGCATTTCTTCCAGCAGCAACACATCGAACGGCGCGCAGAGCATTGCCATCATGGTTCCCAGCGTCGGCGCATACTTCAGCGGCAGTCCCACCGTTGCGCATACCTGGTGCCCTCAAGGCAACGCCGGCCAGTACAACAGCATACTGTTCTATCCACAGAACGCCGAGGCAGGCGACTCTGTTGCTGAGAATACCGATCAGCTTGCCGCGACTGTCGATGGGAACCACATCCTTGGCGCTACGTACACCGGCACCGCCGGAGCGAGCGCCCCGATCAACTTCACGGACATTGATGTCAAGGTGCCTCCAGTGCCTTCGTATAGCTGCCTGCCGCCAGACGTCAGCGCCACCTACCCCGGCCTCGGCGATCCATTGCAGCCGCTGCTGCTCTCGCACACTGTCACCAACGAGCAGATTGCCGTTGACGCCACCCAGGTCAATCAGGTGGTGACCTCGCCCGCTGCCGTCACCAACGGTACCGCAGCCTCTTCGCAGAGCCTCACCTTTGTCACCTACAACGGCACGCCGGCCAGCGGGTCAGACAACGCCACGCTGCCCTACTATCTGCAGACTGCGGGTTCCACCGCCAGCCCAGGAACGCTGGGCTCCGTCACATTCTCCTGCGTTCTTCCCACTCCTCCGAGCACTGTCCAGCCTCCAAGCACCTGCCTTTATCAGCAACAAGCCTCTTATGCCACGGCGCCCATTGCAGGTGCCTTCAGCGCGGACAACACGCTCTTCTTTGTCTCGACTGCGGGCGACAACTTCGTGCATACCATCAACACCAGCACCCTGCAGGAAGTACCGCAGCAGGAGATGGCGCCCAATCTGCCCGCCTGCACTCCTGTCTCAGCCGGCGGCACGGACTCCGGCTGCCTGTACACCGGCACAGCCAGTATTGTCCCGGCAACCGTCATCACCGTGAAGCCGCGCGCTACCAACTAACATCATCCAAATCCTCAGTGTCCCGCCCTTGCGAGTTTTTCTTCGCGAGGGTGGGATACCCCGCCACGATAGAATCAAAAAGTGATCAAGAGCCTCGCATTCCTCCATTCCACTGCCAGTTCTGAGGACCACCGGAAGCTATCAAACTTTCTCGCCACGCTCGGCTTTGAGCCGGGCTCCGCGTGGAATGAGGAAGCCTCGCAGGGCGCCTTGTTTTTTACCTCTCGCGGCGGCATCGAGCTGATCCTCGGTTCCATGCCGCACTTCGCTAAATTCTCCATCGAAGTCTCTTCTCTCGACGCCGCGCATCAGGCCGCAGCCGCATGGCTTCGCGCCGATTCTCTCAATCCGGAGACGCTCGATGTGGAATCGCTTCTCACGCCCATCGCCGACACCGACTGGAAGTCTCGCTACTTCACCGTCGAGCCTGTGCCCGGCCACAAATTTTCCTTCTGGGCATGGGATGCGACGAAAGCGGATCCGCTCAAAGGCAAGCCCATCGCTATCGAAGGCGATCTTTCCGCCGCCGGCATGAGGTTCTCCATTGTCGTTGCGCGCTGGAACGCCGTCATTACGGACCGCCTGCTTGAAGGCGCGCTCGACGGGCTTCTCCGCAGCGGTGCGCAGCGCGCCGATATCGGAATCGTCCGCGTCCCCGGCGCATGGGAGGTTCCCGCTGCCGCCCGCGCGATAGCGGAGCAGGGAAGTGTCGACGCCATTATCACCCTCGGCTGCCTCATACGCGGCGAAACCGCTCACTACGAAGCCATCTACAACGAAGTCGCCCGCGGCATTGGCCAGTCGCAGCAGGAAACCGGCATTCCGCACAGCTTCGGCGTGCTCACCTGCGAGACGCTGGAACAGGCGCTCAACCGTGCCGGCATCAAGGCCGGAAACAAAGGCTTCGAAGCTGCCGTCGCCGCCATTGAAATGGTCAGCATCAGCCGTAAGCTGGCACAAGCGAAGGCGAGCGCGCAATGACCACAAAAAAGCGGAGCAAGTCCCGCGAGCTGGCCATGCAGATGCTTTTCCAGGCCGATATGGGCCGCCAGTCGGACGACGAGGTGCGCGCCACCTTCTGGCGCGCCGGCGATCCCGTCGACGCTGAAGTCCGCGGTTTTGCCGAAGACCTCTTTCGCGTTGCCATGCTCCGCCAGCCCGAGATTGACGAGCTGATCCGCAAGAACTCAAAGAACTGGCGTCTAGAGCGCATGCACGCCGTGGACCGTAATCTCCTCCGCATGGCCGTTGGCGAGATGCTTGGCCTTAAATCCACGCCATTCCCCGTAGTCATTGATGAAGCGCTTCAGCTCGCTCGCCGCTACTCTGCTCCTGAGTCCATCGGCTTCCTCAACGGTCTCCTTGATGCGGTCGCGCACAGTCTTTTGCCCAAATAACCGTTCATTTCCAATTTCCAAGCGACAAATCGCGTCCATACTGCATCGATTGAGATAGTATGTTGCTCTGATCTTTGTCATCTTGGAGCGAAAAAGGAGAGATTTTATGGCAGAAGATAATGGAATCAATGGAATCGCGTGGTTTTTGGCCGGATTGGGCGTAGGAGCCCTAGTAGGCGTTTTGTACGCACCCAAGAGCGGCAGGGAAACCCGTGAGGATATCGCCACAAGCGCCCGTGAAGGCGCGGATTATGTCCGCGTCAGAGGTAAGCAGGCAGCAGAGTACGCCGGCGACCTTTATGAAAAGGGCAAGCAGCACGCAGGCGATTATGCAGATCGTGGCCGTCAGCAATGGGACGACGTGGTGGATCGGGGCCGCAACCTGGTCAATGATCAAACCTCGCGCGTCACGGCAGCCGTGCAGGCCGGTAAAGAAGCATATCGTACCGGCGAAACCAGCGGAAGCTAACCGGAATACAGGTAGTGTCTCAGTTTGAAGAAACTGCATCAGGGGCTAAAGCCCAATTTCATTTTTATGGCCGTTTCGGCACGACTAAAGTCGTGCCCTGTTACAAAGCAATTCAAATTGAGACACTGCCGGAATACAACTCAGTTCATCAAAGTCACTCGCCGGCGGGCTTCATCGCTCGCCGGGGTGTGACAGTTTGTGCAGCATTTCGAGGCGGAACGTGACTACGGAAACATTTCATCTTACGGTTGTAATCATTGCAGGCGTCATCCTGCTCATGCAGCTTTTGGTGCTCTCCGCCATTCTTCTGGGCGTTCTCAGGCTCTCGCGGACGGCTCGTGAAAAGACCAGTGAGCTGAGCGGCACCATCATGCCTGTGCTCAATAGTTCCCGCGATCTACTCCACTCCGTGAACTCGCTCATTACCCGTCTTGAGCCGCGTCTTGACGCCGCCGCTACGGATCTGGCGGAGATTACACGGTCTGCGCACGCTCAGGCAGTTCGCTTTGAATCTACAGCAAACGACCTTCAACAGCGCGTCCACCTTCAGGCCGTCCGCATTGACGGTATGGCCACGTCCGTTCTCGATCGCGTCGATTACGCGAGCCATAAGGTGAGCGACGCCATGCGCGGTCCCGCGCGCCGCATCTCCGGAGCCATTGCCGCTGTCAGCGCTTTTATCGAAACCCTCGGTAAGCCCACCCCGCGCAGAGCGGATACGCCCGCGCCGCCACACGCACCCACACACGCTCCCGAGGACAAAGACATCGCCGTCTAGCAGGCGCTACTCGCCCGCGCTATTGAAGCTCGATCTCGACGACCTCAATCGAGTATTTCGGCATCGTGTGCTTCACGTGGCCGCCACTTACGGCAAGCGCGCTTTCGACCGGCACAATCCGCCTGGGATCGTTGATGGAGTTTGTCTCCTGCGTATCCGCCGCGTTCAACGCCACCAGCTTTGCTTTCCCGGTAGTCTTCGCGCCATCAATCGCCACATCCACGGCCTGCGGCTCAGACGATGCGTTCACCAGCTTCAGATAGAGCTTCTTCTTCGCGGCGCTTCCGGTAATCGAGTAGAAAAACTTCTCGCCCACGCCATTCGCCTTTGAAGTCAGCACTTGATCGCCCAGGTATGAGCCAAACAGCACCTGCGCGTAATAGGCCGGCGATCCATAGCTCGTCTGCGCGTCGTAGCCAATCAGGTCCGTGGCCCACTGCATGCCGCCCGGATTTACATTCACCAGTAGCGGCGCATACGCGGCCATGATCACCAGGTCGCTATTGCGTTCCAGTCCCGTCATCCACGCCGCATCGCCCAGCGCCGCACCCATGTTCGGTGTCGGCGATCCCTCACGCGTCGCCCACTCGCCCACAAAAATCTTCGGTCCATTGCGGTCGGACTTGTCATAGCGGCCATTGCCCCACTGCGGCGCCGGTGAGCCTGCCGCCGGTTGGTCGTAGTGCGCCGCGTCGTGAAAATTCTCCGTCGCGCGCACATAGAAATGCTCATCCAGCACATCCGGCTTTGCGCTTTTTACCGGCGCTGTCGCGATCAGTTGCAGGTCTGGATACTTCGCCTTAATCGCCTTCGAGAATTGCGTATATCGCGCATCGTAGCTGCCTGACTTGTCAAACCATTCCTCGTTGCCAATCTCCACGTATGTCAGCTTGAACGGCTCCGGATGCCCGTTCTGCGTACGCACCGCGCCCCACTTCGTTGAGGTCGATCCCGTCACATACTCCAACTCGTCCAGCGCGGACTGCACATAGGGCTCCAGCTTTTCTCCCGGTTCCACATGCTGGCCGCCCAGTGAGTAGCCTGCGTACACCGCAAGGACCGGCTGCATCTTCAGGTCTTCGCACCACCCCAGAAATTCCAGCAGTCCCATCCCGTCCGATGATTGGTAGCCCCACGGGCTCGGATGGGTCGGCCTGTCCACCAGCGGCCCAATCGTTTTCTTCCAGTCGTACCAATCGGCGATTCGATTTCCTTCCAGATAGTTCCCGCCGGGGAAGCGCAGGAACTGCGGATGCATTGCCGCCATCTTCTCCATCAGGTCTGTGCGGCGGCCGTTGGGCTGGTCGTGATACGTCGGCGGAAAGAGCGAGACGAGCTGCAGCCAGAGGGTTCCGGTTTTGCCTACCGTGATCTCCAGGTGGTTCGTGGTGGAAGGCTCGACGGCCCCAGTCTTCAGCGTGAAGGGGAACTGCTTCCAATCCGTTCCCACGCCCGTCACCTGTGCGGACGCTACGGCCTTGCCCGTCTTGTCATTCACCAGGCTCACGGTCACCGGCCCAATCTCCGCTCCCGCCTTTGCGTACAACGATCCCTTGTAGGTGGTCTCCGGCCGCAGCGCCATGCCCCACCAGCCGGTGTTCAATACGCCCGCCTGGCTTTGCGCGCTTGCCCGCGTCACCTCAATCTTCAAACTCCCCGGCAGCGCCGTGCTGGGGCCTGTTCCGTGGTCCGGCGCGATCTTCGCCGCTGCGTCGCCCTTTTCCACCAGGTACCAGTCCAGCAGCCCGCTCCAATCGCCGCGGAAGGTCCGGTTCCGCACCATCTCTGCGTACAGGCCGCCGTCGAAGGCGTAGTTGATCTCCTCCGTCATCAGGCCATACAAAGTCGGACTTACCGCATGCACAGGCTTGTCGGCCTGAATCGTTAGTGAGACTGGATTCTGAGTGGGAGCCTGAGCCGTCACGACCGTGCAGCCCGCGGCCACGGCACACAGTACAGCGCAATAGGAGAAGAGAGTTTTACGCATGGCTGCCATCCTAATGCGAGACCGCCATGTCGCGCAAACGTTTACTTGAATTATTTCAAGTAGTAAGACAAGCGTTTGGGTTGGCCTTGAGGGAAGGTTTCCTCAGCCGTCTACCAAGCCCCCTGCTTGCCGCCATACCACCACACCACGCCCGCTCCCAGGGTGTCTTGATGCGTCGCCGGAGCCGCCGGATTGTTGGTCACAAAATACGGAATGTTCGTCCAGTCGCGTCTGTACTCCAGAAACACAGAGAATGTATCGCTCACGTTATAGCGGTACGTCGCCGTGCCCTCCTTCAGCGCCTGCGTAGCATTGCTGAACATGCCGCCGCGGTCCGACAAATACTCCGCTCTCGCCGCAATCGAGTACCGTGGCGTGAACTGATACTGCGCATATCCCGCTCCGCCATCCACATGCTGCGGTGCCGACTCCGTATACGCCCGCTGAATCACATAATCGCCCTCGCCTGCCAGCGTCAGCTTCGGCGTCGCATTCCATGTCACGTAGCTGTCAAAGATATGCAGCTTGCCATTTTCAGGATTCGCTAACGGCTGATAGCACAAGCCTGGCTGCACCGGCACCGTGCAGTTCGTCGCGGCCTGTGCGTCCGGATGCTCCTGCCCTAGGTAGTAGTTGAAGGTCCAGCTCACAGTCTTCTTCGGCGCGGCGACAAAGCCGAACATCTCGTCCTTGAACCCATTTGTGGGCTCCGACTGGTTTGTGCCGTTCACGATCCAGTAGTTCACTCCGAACTTGTCGTTGAAGTTGTAATGCAGCCGCATCCCCATGTGATAAAACGGCAGAAAATTAAAGTAATACGACCGCGAATAATTCATCTGGTCCTTCGTGTAATTCCCCTCGATTCCCAGCGAACTCGACCACTTGCCAAAATCCATCTGCAGCCCCTTGCCCAGCGGTGCAATATAGGTCCCGTACGCCTGGAAGATATTGCGATAAATCTCCGGCCTCTGCTCATTGGCGGGATTTCCCGAAAGCGTCTCCGTGGCCTGCCCGAACTGCAGATCGATGCGCACTCCATATCGCCGTCCCGCCGCCAGATCCGGGTCCAGCACAAAGACCACATCCGCCTGGTTCAGGCTGAAGGTCCGGCTCAGCACGTCATACGCCCGCAGATCATTCGCCCTGCCCGTCGGATTGTTGAAGTTGTTCTCAAAATATCCATCGAAGTAGTAATTCAGAGTCGCGCCGCCGGGCAGAGTCAGAGGAGCGGGAGCCTGCGCTGCCGGCTCAGTTGAAGCTGCTGCGCTCTGCGTCTCCAAATGCACATTGGATGGCTCTGATTCATATCCTGTCCGCACCAGATGCGCCGCCGTCGCCAGCCGCACGCCATCCTCCGCGCTCATGCTCGCAGGCGCGCTGCCATTCTTCTTCTCCAGCGCCGTCATCCGCGCTTCCAGATTTCCAACCAGCGCCGTCAGCTCTCGAACTTGATTCTTGAGCTGCGCCACTTCCTCTGTGCCGCCCTGCGCCTCAAGGCGCGCTGAGGAAACAACCATTCCCACCGCAACAGCACTCAACGCAAAAAACAAACGAAGCTTCACAAGTCACCTCCTGAATCCCGCAACCATAAACATTAGTTCGGAAATCGTAAGGAAGCTAGAAATGTGTGTCCAATCGCATCACGCGCGCACCAAATTCATCCGACCGGCTCGTTCTGCTCTAATCTCACCAGTACGCGGAGAACCCTACCATGCGTCTTTCTTTCGCCGCCGCACTTCTCACACTCAGCTCTTTAGCAGCCGCCCAGACACCATCCGGCCCGCGCCTGCTTGTGCTCTCCAAGAGCGAACACACACTCGCCATCGTCAATCCCGCCACGCTCAAAGTTGAAGCCCGCATCCCGTCCGGCGATGACCCGCATGAAGTAGCCGCCTCCAGCGACGGCCGCACCGCCTACATCTCCAACTACGGCTTCGGCCAATTCCACACCATCACCGTCGTCGATCTCCTCGCCGCCAAACAATCTCGCGCTATCGATCTCACGCCATTGCGCGGCCCGCACGGCCTCTTCTTCGCCGATGGCAAGCTCTGGTTTACCGCGGAGGTCAACAAAGTCATCGGCCGCTACGATCCCGCCAGCGGCAAAGTCGATTTCATTCTCGGCACCGGCCAGAACCGCACTCACATGCTCTACGTTTTCCCTGGGACCAGGCGCATTGTCACCGCCAATGTCAACTCCGGCACGTTATTGATTCTGGATCGTGTGGACATGGCCGCCGCGCCGCCGCCACCGCCCGGAGCCATGCCCACGCCACCACCTGCTCCGCCGGGTTATCCGCAGGGCGCCATCCTTCCGCCTGGCGGCGACTGGTTTCCTGTCGTAGTTCCGGTCGGCTCGCGCGGGGAAGGCTTCGATGTCTCGCCCGATGGTAAAGAGGCATGGGTCGCCAACGCCGGAGATGGCACCGTCTCCATCGTGGACCTCGCAGCCAAGAAGGTCTCAGCCACGCTTAATACCAGCACAAAATCTGCCAACCGTCTCAAGTTCACGCCCGACGGCAAGCACGTTCTCATCTCCATGCTGTCGCAGCCAGACCTCGTCGTCCTCGACACTGCAACGCACAAGGAAATCAAACGCATCCCCATCGGGCGCGGAGCCGCAGGCGTCCTCATGCAGCCCGATGGCGCACGCGCTTATGTCTCCTGCACGCCAGATAGCTATGTCGCTGTCATTGATTTGAATTCGCTGGAAGTAGTGGGACGCATCGCAGCCGGCAATCCCGACGGACTGGCCTGGGCTGTTATTCCCTGACAGATTATCGGAGCATGAAGTTCCTCAGATGGTAGGATCGCTTCCATGCCGAAAATCGTTCGCTATGAGTTCATGGGCAGTTGGTTTATCTTCTGGATTCTTTGTGTAACCACGATCGGAATTCCCATTGCCATTCTGTACTTGTTGAATGGAACGCTCCGCATTGAGCACGAGCTGGAAGACCCGGAAGAATTCGTCTCAGCATTCCGGGACGGAAAGCGGTAAAAAGCTACAGCTTTACAGCAGCCAGCCGCCGCCGACAACTTCATCGCCGTCATAAAAGACCGCCGACTGGCCCGGCGTGACCGCGCGCTGCGGCTCATCGAACTCGGCTGTTACCTCACCGTTAGCCGCCGGTGAAAGCGTAGCCCAAGCAGGCTCATGCCGGTGCCGAATCTTGATCTGCACCCGCATCGGCGCGGTCAGCTCGGGAATGCTGATCCAGTTCACCTTGCCCGCGCGCAGATCGTGTGTCGCCAGATCGGCGTCTCCGCCGACAGTCACTTGATGCGAAGCTGCGTCGATATTCAGAACATAAAACGGAGTCGGCGAAGAAATCTTCAGCCCCTTGCGCTGGCCCACGGTGAAGCCCGTAATGCCCTCGTGTCGGCCAATCACTTCGCCCGTCGTCGTCACCAGCTCGCCCGCGGTCTCCGGCATCTGCTCGTTCTGCTCTTCGAGATAGGCCGTCAAAAACTGCTTGTAGTCTCCGCCGGGAATAAAACAGATCTCCTGCGAATCCGGCTTCTCCGCCAGCGCCAACCCGCGCTCCCGTGCTGCCTCGCGAACCTCCGGCTTCGTCATTTGCCCCAATGGAAACAACGTATGCGCCAACTGCTCCTGCGTCAGCCCAAACAAAAAGTACGTCTGGTCCTTCGCCTTGTCCGCAGGCCGCTTCAGAATCCAACGCCCTCGTGCGGGATCATACTCATTCACCGCATAATGACCGGTGGCAATCTTCGAAGCGCCAATGGACCGCGCCGTCTTCAGCAGTTGGTCAAACTTCAGATGGTTGTTGCAGAGAGAGCAGGGAATCGGCGTGCGTCCGGCAAGGTATTCGCTCACAAACGGCCGTACTACATCCTTTTCGAAGCGCTCTTCCTGATTCACAACGTAGTAGGGAATTCCCAGTGTCTCGGCAACGCGCCGCGCGTCATACACATCGTCGAGTGAGCAGCATCGACCTGCCTTGGGAGCTTCGGGGATTCCATGCTTGCCGGCGAGACGCGACTGATCCCAAAGCTGCAGCGTCAGCCCGACAACGTCGAGTTCCTCGCGCGCCAGCAGCGCCGCAACGGTCGAGGAATCTACCCCTCCCGACATGGCAACGGCGATGGTATCCTTCTGCATCATGCCTTCCTTTGAGGATATTGCCGGGGAGATTCTTGAGGTTATTTCCTCGAGGCCGGTCTCAGAGTTAATCGATGCCGTTCTCGACTGCAAATCCCGCGTCGACTCCCTAACGATTCCTGTTACCCCAGCGTCCCCGCCTCAACCGGCGAAACCGCTCTCAATCTCTCCACAGCCTGCGGCACCACACTCACAACGTAATCCACATCTTCCGCAGTCACCATCTTCAGCAAGCTGAACCGCAGGCTCGTCCGCGCCCGCTTCTCATTCACGCCCATCGCCAGCAGCACATGGCTTGGCTCGGTCCTGCCGGAAAGACATGCCGAACCGCCTGAGACCGCGATACCTTTCAGGTCCATCGCAATCACCAGCGCCTCGCCTTCCAGGTTATCGAACCAGATATTCGTCGTATTCGCAGCGCGCTCAGCCGTGCCGTTGAGTCCCGTCCCCGGCAGCCTCAGAATTTCGCGTTCGAGCCGGTCTCGCAACTCCGCCACGCGCTCGATCGTCCCGTCTTCCAAACTCTTCAACGCCAGCTCAGTCGCCTTGCCCAGTCCGACGATTCCAGCCACATTTTCCGTACCTGCGCGTCGGCGGCGCTCATGGCTTCCGCCTACAATCAGGCTCTCCACCGGCGTCCCGCGCTTTACATAGAGCGCGCCAACACCCTTCGGCCCATACATCTTGTGCGCGCTGATCGAAAGCAGATGGCAGCCAATCTCTCGCACGTTGATCGGTATTTTTCCCGCGCCCTGCACCGCGTCAATATGGAAGAACGCGCCGGCATCTGCGGCAATCTGCCCAATCTCGTGGACTGGCTGCAGCACTCCGGTCTCGTTGTTGGCCAGCATTACGCTGATCAGCTTCGTATTCGGCCGCATCGCCTGGCGCACAGACTCGGGCGCAATCAGCCCGCTTGCTTCAGGGGTCACATACGTCACTTCCACGCCGCGCTCGGACAGTCGCGCTGCCGACTGCAGGATCGCCGAATGCTCAATCGCCGTTGTGATCAGGTGGTCGCCCGGCTTCAGTAGTCCAAACAGAGCCGTGTTATCGCCCTCAGTTCCTCCGGAGTTAAATACCACCTCTGCCTCGCGACAACCAAACAGCTCCGCCACGGCTTCGCGCGCTCGCTCCACGCCCTTCCGCGCGTGCTGCCCCGGCAGGTGGATTGACGACGCATTCCCGAAATGCTCCATCCAGTACGGGTGCATCGCCTCCACCACCTCCGGCAGCAGAGGCGTCGTAGCATTCGCGTCCATGTATACATGCCGCATCGCAAAAATCCCCTTTCTATTCTACGTGGAATCGGATTTTTAGGCGCGTGGATCGAGCCTGGATTCGGCCTGCATGGTGACCGCATGCGAAGCCCAATCGACAGCTCAGCCAGCACATTCACCAGGATCCAAGAGCCAGCGTCAAACGCCAAAACTTTCAAATTTCATCTTCTGGACCTTCTTTCGTACGGAAATTGGAATCTTTCGCCTCTAATTCCGCCGCCTGCATTCGCCTCAAGGTCCTGCGGTAGAACCATGCCGCTGCAAGCCCTCCGGCCAGTGCCGACGCTGCTGCTACAGCACCTACTTTTATCCATGAAGAGGCTTGACGGGGCTCCGCAGGTAAGCTCTCTCGCATCTTGGAATTATTTGAATCCAAAGCAGTTGGCGTCTCCAGCAATCATTGTAGCGCGCTTCGTATTTCACTCGTAAGGAAATCATCGCCACCCACATCTTTCTCGCTCGATCAATCCAATCTTGCACTCTACATTCAAATGACTTCTGCAACCGTAGACCTCAGCCTCTGTGCAAAATTCAGTTAGAAATCTCTAAAATTCTCAAATTTTGTATTTGCATTCGTCTGAGCCTATGGTATGGTGTATATATTCCGTTGTGAGGGGGTAGTTTCCTGGCCCTTCATAACGGAAGTAGTTTGCGTCACTGGCCTCCCGGCACGAACAGCAAAACGTTCGTGCCGTTTTTTTTTGCTCCTGCAAACCCGCCATGCCTGCGTCTAAAATCCGTACTAGAGGGTCTTTCATGAAGCAGTTCTTCCAGCAGAAGTGGTTTCTGGGGCTTGCCGTAGCCGCCGCTACCATGGCCAGTTACGCGCAGTTCTCCAACCCCGCCAATGATGTGCCTGCGTACCACCCCTCGGCGCCGCTCAAGGTCTCCGAACTTCCACCCATCATCGCCGGAGCCAGGCTTACCGGCGAAAACTTTCCCTATCCCTGGCAGGCCCATGTTTACCAGCAGGCCGCCAAGGTGGGGAACGTAATCTATCAGCTTCCCTGCAACTGCCGCTGCGACCGGAACCTCGGCCACACCAGCCTGCGCAGTTGTTTTGAAACTCCCCACGGCGCTGAGTGCTCCACCTGCGCTAAAGAGGGTTTTTACGCTTACCAGCAGACGAAGCTCGGCAAGACTCCCATGCAGATCCGCGCCGGAATCGCCGCCCACGCCTACGAGTCCATCGATTTGGAAAAACAATAGGCTGGAAAAGCAATAAGCTCGGCATTCAATCGCTAAAAATCGAATTCGGAGTAGAATAGGAGTCAGCAGCATCGCCAGTCTCTCCGGCTGGCGCTCACCAATATGGGGGCGTCACGGTTTCGACGGGATCGATTGCGGTTTAGGAGACATGCCGGGGTGCAGGCACCCGTAATCGCTTGCAAAACAAAAGTTGCCAATAACAACTTTGCACTTGCTGCTTAATTAATTAAGTAGCCGTCCTCTCCGGCTTTGTCTGTGGGCTGGTACAGGGCGTCGCACAGCAGACTGGCGTGAGCGGCTCGGTCCGGGCGGCAAGCGTGAGATCAATCGGACTAGTTTCCGGTGCATCTTGTCCGTTCTGAGTGCCGGCGGCGAAACCTTCGGAATCGGACAGAGCATGGACTCTCCTGGCTGACAGCGATTTCGGACGCGGGTTCGACTCCCGCCGCCTCCACCAATAGTAAGTAAAACAAAATAAACACCTTACATAGCATAAAACAGCAAAAGTACGAATCCTGTGGCAAATTTGTACGCCGGCTCTAAACTGTCTGGGTCGTCTGGGTCATGCTTTCTGTCTACGTCCGCCACCGGAGCACCTGCAAATACAAGGACGATCCCAGCGCCAAACGCTGCACCTGTATCAAGTGGCTGGTCGGCACTCTGCCTGGTAGCACCGGACGTTTTCGGGTCTCCGCGAAGACTGCTTCCTAGGAACAAGCTGAAGGTGTCGCCCGCCAGTACGAGACGGCAGCCGCAGGCGGCAAGGACATGGATGCGGCCATGTCGCTGCCCACGGTCAAGGATGCGGTGAAGGATTACCTGGACGATGCCCGCGCCCGTGGGCTGGCCGAAGACACCATCAAGAAGCTCACGACGCTGTTTGAGAAGCAGCTTTTGGCTTTCTGCGAGAAAGAGGAGATTCGTTTCCTCCGTGACCTCAAGACCAAAGAACTCACCCGGTGGCGGCAAGGCTGGAATATGGGCCAGCTCGCCAAGAAGAAGCAGCACGAACGTGCGGTCGGATTCTTCTGGTTCTGTATCCGGCAGGGCTGGATACAGCAGAACCCGACGCAGGCGATGGGCAAGATTATCGCCCCGCAGACGCCCACCGATTGCTTCCCTGAAGCCGAATACGCCATCATCCTCGACGCCTGTGGGCGGCTGGACGAGGGCCTGAAGCGCGCCTACGACATCGAAAAGCGCGGCATCCGCATCCATGCGCTGACCGAGTTGATGCGCTGGAGCGGCCTGCGTATCCGCGATGCCGTAACGCTTGGAAGACACGCGTCGAAGGCAACAAGCTCTTCCTCTATCAGGCAAAGACGGGCGTCCCGGTCTATGTGGTGTTGCCGCCCGAAGTGGTCGAAGCTCTGAAGACATTACCACCGGGACCGAAGCCGAATCCGCGCTATTTCTTTTGGAGTGGGAACGGCCTAGCGAAGTCAGCGGTGGCCGACTGGCAACGCGCGTTTCGCAGGCTCTTCGAAGTAGCGTCCCTCCAGAAACCGGACGGCGCATCGAAGCGCTCCCACCCTCATATGTTCCGCGATACCTTCGCGGTGGAGTTGCTGCTCGCCGGTGTTCCCATCGACCAGGTATCGGTTCTGCTCGGCCACAAGAGCGTCAAGATCACGGAGAAGCACTATGCTCCGTGGGTCAAGGCGCGGCAGAACCAGCTTGAGAAGGCGGTACAGATGGCGTGGCGACGAGAGGCTTCGCCCGAAGGCAGTCAGCTTCCCGCAGCCTGAATACGAGAGCGGGGCGAAGTGCTCTCAGCCAGCCTTGCGAATGCGCTGATAGCATCCGTTGGACGGGAGTCCCTGAGTATGCGCGCGGCTTCATAGGCAGATCTCTTCCAACTCGAAGACGTTCATAGGGCGAATGAGATAGCGCCTGAGTACCGCATTCATCTGGAGCCCTAGCGCGTTCTGCCAGTAGATCTTCCGGTCCTCGTGATTACTCGCATTTCATGAAGTGCAAAAACGGACTCCTTTTCGACGACGCAGTACAGGTCGAAAAAGAGACATTCTGGCTGACTTCGTGTCGCCCAAATGAGGGGTCCAATCTCTTCAAGAAAGGACTCGCGCTTCATTGTTTCAGGGTCCAGTGCCGAAACAAATACCACCTTATCTTTCATGTAGTTACCTGCTCTGCCTGGGAACGGGCTCGGCGCTCGTGGTCTTCTGGCCGCAAACGGACAGAGTCCTTACAACGTAGGTTGCTTTTAGAGGACGGTGCCTTACGGTTACCTACTCCTCGTTGCCGACGATACGACGCAAGACAAAATGGGTGCTTGATCCGATCTATTGAACTGTCAGACTGTAGGTTGCCGTGTGGACCGTAGAACCCGCGGTCGCTGTGACCGTGATCTGTGATGTGCCCGTCGGTGTCGTGGTCGTCGCAGAAGCGCCATGGCCACAGCCGATCATGGCAGAAGTGAACACGAAGGCGGCTACTAGGCCCATCTGCAGTAGCCACAGTCTGGGATCCTTACGACGACGGCGCAGCAGGAGCAATCCTAAACTTCCTCCACCTGCAAGCATCGCCAGCGAAGTCGCCCCTCCCGGAGTGCGGAGCGGCTTCGTACCGAGAGATGCCGCCTTCACGTCTGTTGCGATGGTCAGGGTGGAGGTGGAAGTACCGGTCCCGTTGGGCGTGACGGAGATTGGACTGAAGTTGCAGGAAGTGTTCGCCGGCAGCCCTGAGCAGGCGAAGCTGACCGATTGATTGAATCCTTCCGCAGGGGTGATCGTGATCGTGGAAGTGGTGGTACTTCCCTGACTCACGGTACCGCTCGTTGGACTGAGAGCAAGGCTGAAGTCTGGTGCCGGGGCAACGGTCACCGTGACGGTTACAGCGGACGAAGTGGAGGCAGCGTTGCTCATATCTCCGCCATAGCTGGCGGTGATGGAGTGCGTACCCATAGCTAGGCTGCTGGTGGAGTACGTCGCGATGCCGGATGAGAGGGTGCCTGTTCCCAAACTGGTTGTCCCGTCATAGAACGTGACTGTTCCCGTTGCCACGCCGCTGCCACCTACCTCCGCAACGGTTGCGGTCAGCGTCACCGTCTGCCCGACTGTCGCAGGATTTGGCGAACCGATCAGCGTCGTCGTCGTGCCCACTGTAGCTGGCCCGTTCACCACCTCCGTCAGCACGGACGAAGTCGAAGGGGCATAATTTGCGTCGGAGCCATAGACGGCGGTAATCGAGTGAGATCCAGCGCTGAGCGAAGACGTTGTAAACGTAGCCTTCGCGCTGCCGTTCAGCGTCACTGTTGTGAGCGTTGTGGTCCCGTCGAAGAAGGTCACGCTGCCTGTTGGAAGCGGTGTGTTGGTGGTCGTTCCAGCCACCGCAGCGGTAAAGGTGACCGATTGTCCCGAGGCCGCTGGATTCAGCGAGGACATCAATGTCGTCATCGTTTGATTTGAGCCGCCTTGAACGACAGTCCCGGAGAGGTAGACCCGCTGCGGGCTGAAGCGGGCGTTGTCCACCACGATGAGCGTTCCGGGTTCTGTCGTCGGAAGGGAAGGAAACGGTGTGGGAGCCGTCGGTGCGAACTCCAGGTTGACGACGCAACTGGCGTGCACGGCCAGCGTCGTTCCGCAGGTGTTGCTGGAGATCACGAATTGGGGCGTCGTGACGAAGGTGTCTGAAGACGTTGCGACAAAGGCGTTCGCAGGAAATGTGATCGCAGTATCGCC
>NZ_JBEKYX010000075.1:0-19586 GCF_049510455.1 Occallatibacter sp.
ATGCGATCGTGCGACCGCAACAACTCACGCTTCCAGCCGGATAATCGCCTCTCCATCGCCAACGCCGGAGAACCACGCCCAGAGCACCATCAGACTACCACTTATCTACAACTGTAGTACTAAAGCGCCCTTGGAACCGCTTATTGCTCCCAATTGCCCCGTTATTGCTCGTCACTGTTGTTGGCGTGGCAGGCCCGATAAAGCAATGCCATTGAATCCGAAGCGCGCATCGCGTATTACCGTCTCAAACACAATACGTGACACGCGCCGAATGTCTTTATGCGAAGCAGTAGTTATCCTGTTACTTTTGCAGGCGCTGTAAAGCGGCAGATTCACGAACTCACTCATGGTCTTCCGCTCTACAACGTCGGCACTATGCAGGGGGCTTCAACAGGTCTCTCGCCCGCCTTTACTTCGCCATGCCGATACTCTGACATTTGCGCCAATTCCCCTGGGCTTGCAACTATCTGATGGACCACTCAGAAGTTTAACTTCATCGCCAATTGACCGATCCTCGGGTTGCCCGCAGCCGTAATAGCTCCAAATCCAGCACCGGACAAGGTTGTATCCGGGTCGCTAAGGTCCGGGTGGTTGAATGCGTTGAAGAACTCTGCACGAAACTGCAGTTTCAAGGACTCAGCCAAAGCAAAGTCCTTGTGCAATCCCATGTCCCAATCGAAATTGCCGGGACCACGCAAGCTTCCTTTCGCCGCGGTGCCGAAGCGGTAAGGATACGTCGCATAAATTGCCGCAGGAGTGGTACTCGCTGGAAGCGGTACGCTGAATGAAGCGGGGTTGAGCCAGTTCTTGCAGGCCGCCGTACTTGAGACGGCAACACAGGCGCTACCTCCGTGTGGATTTCCCGAGACGATCGCGCGATCGCTTCCATCGGTCAATGACTGGTCTGTGCCGGCGAAAGCCGTGAATGCATCTCCTGTCTGAGCAGACACGATGCCCGTCCACTGCCACCCTCCGAACGGGCCGCTCACGTACCAGGGAAGACTGTTCATCCGCGAAAGCTGCCACACATAGGACGCAACGAAGTTATGGGTGTGATCGAAGGTGGATGGACCGTACTCGAAACGGTTATAACCCGATTCATAGATCGGCATGCTGAAGTTGCCTGCTCCGTTCGCTTGCAGAGTCTGGTTCTGGGGAATATCATCCAGGCTCTTCGACCATGTATAGTTCGCCAGGATAGTAAAGCTCCGCGATAACTTCTTCTCCAAAGTAATCTGCAAAGAATGGTAGTTCGAAGCTCCAGTCTCCGTCTCTTCCCCAATGCTCGTGAGATTTGGCATATAAGTGCGGCGCGAATTCGACGAGAGAGCCGGGTTTCCATAGGGGCCCGGAGCGCCTGCATCATAGATGACCGGGTTCAATTGCTCGTCCCGCCGAATATGAAGGCCGCGTGAGCCTGCATACGCGAGCCGGAAGAGCCAACCAGGGGCAAACTCATCCTCGGCCGTCAGATTCCATTGATAGTTCACCGGCACCAGGAACTTTCGGGTTGGGTCTAAAGTAAGCGCGCTGATCGGCAGCGGGAAAACAAAATTCAATGGGGCCGGAAGAGTGAACGGAGGAGTGGATTGGGCGTTCAGTCCAAGATAAGGATTGCTGTAGCTGCCTGCTGGTGTGGTCAGTGAGATCGACGGGCTGAAAGGGTTCTCATCGACCGTATTCTGCATCATCTGAGAGATCACGCGCGAGTTGAAAAATGCACCCGCGCCGCCGCGGAGGCTGATTTTATGGTTTCCATAAGGATCCCAGGCAAATCCAAGACGCGGAGCAACGTCGTTGTAATCGGGCTTCGTTCCTCCTCTGGGAAATCCAGGATCGCCCGGAAAGGAAAGTCCCGCTGGAGCATTGATGTATACGCTAGAAACCGTTCCCGCCTTGAATGCTGCCGGATTGAATATCTCTTCACGGTTATGGATTTCGTTCCATGGCCGATACGGCTCATAACGAACACCGACCGAAAGCGTAAAGTGACTTGAAAGGCGCATGCTGTCTTCGGCGTAGATATCCACAAACGTGTTGCGCACGTTCATGATCTCTCCGCTTCCCTGCGAAAAAGTGCGCACACTGCCAAGCAGAAAATCCGACATCGAGTAACCACTTGCGTCTCCAGAAAAGCTGAAACTTCCGAACTGGCCATTCTGGTTATTCTCATCGAACCGCGCATATTCAACCTGGCCGCCGAGGCTGATGTTATGACGGCCTCTCGATATCTTTAGATCGTCGTAGAAAGTATAGTCATTGCGCACAAAGCCGCCGAAGGCGTGATCGCCAAAAGAGAACAAATTGGTCACGCTGATACCCTGCATGGCCTTTCTGCCACCGGGTTGGTACATGTTGACTCCCAGGTCGGTTAAATCCGGCGCATTTGTAGGCGGCACGTGCAGTCCGTTCACACGTGAGAAAGAGATACGCGCATCGTTCAGCAGGGTCGGACTGAAGTTATGAATCTCCTGAATCAGGGCATTTTGCGACGTGTTCGGCTGCCCATCGTTGTAAGTCAGAATATTGCCGTTGGAATAGATCGCCGGATTGCCGTAATTGTCAATGAAGTAGCGTCCCGTCAAGTGATCATTCGGCGAAATGGAATGATCGATCCGGACCATCTCTTCCTGAAAGTCCTGCGGCGCGAAAGGCTGAACGAAATGTACAAAACCGGTCGCGTCTGTAGCAGCGGGCAACAAAGCTACGGTATTAATTGCTGCCTTGTCGAAGAGGTTGGTGGGGATCTGGTTGTTCTGGAATGGCTGCTTGGTCGCAGGATTAATAAGCTGCTTCACCGCGTGAAGAGGATTATCCGGGCTGGATGCATCGAGAAGCGAGGAAAAATCTCCGGTTAGATTCGCCTGGGTGGGCACATAAGCGGAAGAAGCAGCCCCGATGTAATGAAAAATAGTTCCCTGAATGCCGAAGAAGAAGAACGTCCTGTTTTTCCCGTTGTAAAGTCGAGGAATTCGCACTGGTCCGCCAATGGTTCCGCCGAACTGATTGCGCTTGATATGGTCCTGGGCTATCGAAGCCCAGTTTCGCGCATTGAAAACATCGTTCCGGACAAATTCGAAGAGGTTGCCGTGAAAGTCATTGGTGCCTGACTTGGTGACCACGTTGACGATAGCTCCGGAATTCTGTCCATACTCTGCACTAAAATTGCTGGTCTGTACGCTGAATTCCTGCAGCGAGTCCGGCATTGGGAAAGGCTGGTTCACATTCGTGTATTGATCGACGTTATCGCCACCATCCAACTGATAGTTGACCGCTGTCTGCGAACTGCCATTGACCGATATGGTCACAGCCGCGGCCTGTCCGCCAACCTTCTGGTTCCCGAAGGTCGATGCCTGGAAGGCGCCCTCAGAGTTAGCGGATGTGGAACCCGCAACGAGAGTCGTAAGCGTTGCGGCGTTTCGTCCATTGAGCGGGAGGTCGAGCATTCTCTGCTGGTCGATTACTTCGGAGATGGTTCCCGTCATGGTGTCTACCACCGGCGCGCCCGCGCTTACCGTAGTACTCTCCGTCACAGAACCAACTTGCAGGTTGGCATCCACTGTGAGTGTTTGATCGACTTGAAGTTCGATATGTTGCCGGGTTAGCTTTTTGAAGCCAGGGGCCTCGGCATCCAACGTATATACGCTGGGCGGAAGCAAGGCGAGCGAATACTCGCCCTTTCCGTTTGTCTTGACCGAACGGGTCAGATTAGTTCTCTCGTTGGTTACAGTGACTTCAGCGTTTGCAACGCCTAATCCGGAAGGATCGATCACACTCCCGGATATCGTACCTAGGGATTGCGCCGTCGCGGTGCATTCCATAGCAAGACACAAAGCAATGAAAAATGATGATACCCATAACAACCGTTTCATGATGCTTATTCTCCGTATCTATTTCGAAGCACACCTACTGTTGATGGACTGCGTGACGCGGCACATCGGCGTCGATTAACAGAGCTCGGCTCCAATCAAGCGAACCGATTCTTTTAAAGTCCAGGTTGGTCGTTCTCGCACCGCTAACGCGATACGAGTGGGGAGGCGGGGGCAACGTGCAGATGCACTCCACCACGGAGTTGCGCACGTTGTTGAACCAGAGATGGGAAGCGGATTTCCCGCCACCATCCGTAAAGCCGAGCAGTTGCATTGCATTCACGTCATCGGCCACAATCGCCGGCAGTGCTTCCAGATCAGAAGTCTGTATTTGCAGGCCCCGCAAGGAAATCGTCGAGACATGGCGCATGAATAATCCGGAAGCCGGCAGCGGACCGAACATTGTAGGTTGCGGATACGCTTTTGGAGACTCGGGAATCGCTTCCAGAGCTTTGGAAACTGTGCTCGAGGTAACCATCGTTAGCGACATGCCATCGATGGAAATGCCTGTAACAGGAGCACCGGGAAGGCCTGCAATTACGCAGGGAAGCTTGGCGCCGCTCGCACTCACATTCGCGATTCGTATGGAGTTGACCAGACCAGGACCATTCCCGAAAGCGCAGTGGTCTCGATCATTGCGCAGAATCGCCAACGGAGTACCCACATCGCGCATCACGATGTTCGATATCGCCACGTTGTCGAGCGTTCCGCCATCCGCGGAGTAAAGAGCGATTCCAGGATTGCCGTGGCGCATGCCCATTCCACCCTGGAACACGCAATTGCTGACGGCAATATTGCGAAAATCTCCACAACTCTCCGTGCCACATTTAAAGTGGATGCTGGCCGTCCGCAAGATGCAGTTATCTACGGTTACGTACTCTGTTGGCCTGCGCTCCCCGAGTGCCCCACTACTCTTCAGGACAATAGCGTCGTCTACGGATTCGATAAAACAGTTGGAGATACGAACATACCGGCAACAATCGGGATCGATACCGTCGGAATATCCATTCTGAATCGTAACTCCATCGATCGTTACAAATTCACACCCCAGCAGGCTGATGTTATAACTCGGCGCATTGCGAATAGTGATGCCGCGAATGCTCAGATGGCTGCTGCGCCGCAGGGCGATCGGCTTTGGGCCGCCGCCCTTGGTTCGATTGCAATCGATGACCCCTTCGCCGAAGATGGCGACGTTCTCTACACTGTCACCTGCCAGAAGCGCGTTGCTGAAGTCTGCGGTACTCCGGTCCGCCTTCGGGTCATAGCTCAGCTTCTCCGCGGGAAAGAACTCTGCGGTATCGGGACTCATGAAAATCGTTGCGCCCGAGTCCAGCCAAAGCGAAACATTCGAACGCAACCGGAGCGATCCGGAAAGATAGCGCCCGGCCGTGATATGCACTGTACCACCACCGTGCTCGCCAGCCTGGTCAATCGCCCTCTGAAGCATCCGCGTGTCGCTGGTTGCGCCCTCAGGTCGGCCCCCAGGAATAACAACCACGACTGGGCTATCTGCCTGCATGGCCTGGGCGTGCTGCGCGACGACACAAGCCGCGATAGATCCGGTAATGAAAGTTCGGCGCGAAAGCGGAAGCAAGAATGACTCTCCTTTGAAGATGGATTAGTTGGATCAGCCGGCAGCCTGAACCCACAAAGAGGCCAGCGGAGTGTTGTGCAATCCGTCCACGTTATTTATGGAATGTGGACTGATGGATTTCCTTTCCATCGTCCGAAATTAACCGCACCACCAACTGGTGATTGTCCGCTTCTAACACTGTGAAGCCATTGCTCACTGCCTTGTAGTCGGAATGGCTATAGTTCGGGTATCTGAATTTATACAAACCGGCTCCCCCGCCACCATCGACGAAAAAATGCACACCGGCTTCTTCTTTTAACTCCTGTAAGTTATGGTCGTGCCCACATAGATACAGATCGGCCCGGTTGCGCAGCAGCGGTAACAGTCTCTGGATAAGATTCTGCTCGTCGCCTCGCGTAGCGGAGTATATCTGATAGTGGCCGTAGACTATCTTCCAGGTCGCTTTGCTCTTGGCCAACTCCGCGTCGAGCCACGCTAGTTCTGCATTAGGCAGCGAGGTATCAGAAAGCTCTATGGTATCGATAGCAAAGAATTGGACAGAGCCCGCAGTGTAGGTGTAGTAAGTAGCTGGCATGCGCCACGATGGGCTTCTCTCCGAATACATAATCTCCGCCGCAGGGCTGTCCGGGCGTCCATAGTCGTGGTTTCCGAGCGTGGCATAGAATTTAATTTCCATCGGTGCATAGAGATCCTCCCATTTGGATTTCCACTGCGGATCGTTGAGGCTTCCCGCTCCATTCGGATAGAAGTTATCGCCGAGAGTAAGTCCAAAATCGAAAGGATGTTCTTTCTGATATTCCCTCATCGTGGCCGCAACCTTGATCTGCGCGGGTGAGCTGGTACCGAAATCTCCCAACGCAACCACCCGTATGGGTTTGTCTTCCGGGACCAGACGGAAGACTGGAGGCGGTGTGCGCAGGAAGTTAGGAAGATTCATCTGCGTATCCCAACCAATCCATTGATCACCTTCGGTGCGGAGCTTGCCTGCACCGGCCAAATCCCCTTCCTTCCGAGCCTTTTCGGCGCGTGCTATCAGCATCTGTGCGTAGTTACCCCACTGCAGCCGTCGTATGGCTTGAGCCGCTTCGAGCGATACAGTAGAATCGCTGTCCTGTTGAGCTAGACGGACCAACGTTTCCCGCACGTTGTCCGGCAATTCGCCAGGCTTGGCATGGCGAATCCGAGATTGGATACCTTCCCGCAGGATGAGTCTGCGAGTCTCGGCCGACGTTTCCTGGCTTACTTTTTGCAATAGAAATTGCAAGCCTTGCGGATCGCTCGACAATCCCCGGACGACGAGTGCTAGCACCGCAGTCGGCGAAATCGAGGCTGCTTTCAAGGCCTCTTGCTGTGCTTGCTCTGTCGCGGTTAAATGCAGTGCCACCGCCTCATCGCTATAGGCGACCGGAAGCTGCTGAAGAATGGCCTGTGAATACGGAAGCTGAGGAGGATCGACAGGGTTCGGTTGCGCTTTGAGACTTTGTGCCAGGCAGAGCCCGATAAGACAGGAGGCAAAACAGTTATACCAGTAGCGGATCATGATTCCTCGTATGGTTAGTCTGTTGGTTCTTGTTCGTTCGACTTGTTTCTCGAATTGGATCGACTTACTATCGCTCGATACGGAAAAGAGTTTTCAGCCCACAGTCCATGTGCATCTGGTTGTGACAATGGAAGAGAGCGGGCCCCAGCCGTTCCGGCCTGACAATGAGATCCACAGCCTCATACGGACTGACCACGACCGTGTCTTTCACTATCCCGGCAGAAGGTATGCCATGAAGCCGCGCCAGTTCAAACGAGCAGCGGTGCAGATGCATGGGATGAAACTCTCCGCTCTCATTGGCAATGCGCAATCGGTAGTGTTTTCCCTGGTTAAGCACCGTGGTTAAGGAATCACGATTGTCCTGGCCCTCGCCGCGAAGCGCCCAGCGCTCGAAGCCGTCCTCGCCCAGCGGCAACCGGGTGATCCGAAATTGGAGCTGTTCCTGGCCGTATTCGGACTCCTTATCCTTGCCGAAGAGACCGTAGCTCCACGCCTCCGCTGCGGGTGCGGACCACACAGGTTCCCCGTGCGCCCCCGCATACTCCACCACGATGCCAAGTCCCCTTCCACGCGCTTCATCGTCCATGGAACCAAGCACCCATACGCCAGGCGAGCGCATCTCTACAATCGCGTCGATTCGTTCCCCGACGCCCATCTCAACAGTGGAGACATGTGCGGGACTCGGGACGCGATTGCCATCCAGGGCCTGCACCAGGAATTGGTGCCCTGGTAGCGCGAGTTGCAGACTCTCCGTCGCGCTGGCGTTCAAAAAATGAAACAGAACCCGCTCGCCTTGCCTCACCTGAATCGGCTCACCATGCCCAAGCGCCTTTCCGTTCAGTGAGGCAAACCTGTACTGAACGTCCCAGCCACCCTCTCCCATTTCGTTTTCAGCCTCAGCGTCAACGCGAAGATGAAGCATCTCCTCGGCGGATAGGGCCTCCTTCGTCATGTTCACGAAGCGCGGTTCCCATTCGTGGCTGGTGAGAAAGATCTCACGGTCGTAGGAACCCGCATCTTGCCTGGGCTCGACGTAAACAAACGCGAACTGGCCGCTGTACGTTCCAGCGGTTAGATTGTGATGGGCCATGGAGTGGCTATGCACGTAATAGGAGCCAGACGATTGCGGAGGCAAGGTATATCGCACGCGCCCGTGTGCCGGTACCGGCAGGCTGCCCTCTTCCTCGGTACCGTCGAATCGGGCATCCAGAGAAAAGCCGTGCCAGTGAACGTATTCCTCCACATCCGATTCGTTCTGGATTTCCATCTCAATCGGCCTTCCCTCCGCGAGGCGGATAAGCGGCCCAGGAACGCTGCCGTTGTACGCCATCGTGCGGACGGTGTGACCGGATGCAATCTCACTATCGAGCGGGGAGATGCGCAAGCAGACATCGAGGGGCGTTGCAGAAGCCGGCGCTATGCTGCTTGGGCACAGCAGTCCGGCGGCCGCCACCGGCGCAGCGGAAAGTAGAAATCGCCGCCGTGAGATCGCTGTGCCGGAATGGGCAGCCAATGTAGCATCGCCGCACCATGGCTCCCCACTCTTGCTTTTCATGAACCTTGCCATCGCCCCTATACCGGCATCCAATTCGCGATTGCCGGCCTGCCGGCATTAATGCGAGGAACAACCAGCCTCAAACATGCAGCAGGTGTCCTGTTAAGTAGCCTCTTCATGCATCGTGCCTTGAATGAGACCACACTAACCAACTTCGACCGCATGCAGAGAGTGAATTCGCAGCAACAACGCCGTTAAACGGATGAAATGGCTAATAATTCAACGATTTACATTCCATTCACAAGGGTTTTTCCGAGCTACTTTATACGGGACTTAACGTTATGACAAACGCATCGGCGGACGCAGACGGACGTTTCTTTGGTTCTCAGGCCGGGAAACTCGTAAGGGGACGCCAATCGCTACCCATTGTGTTGCGAAGTGGCGTTCACGAAGAATTCACGGCAGTAGTATCTACTCTTTTTAAATCGGCAGTGAATTCTGTTCGGTCGCATTCATGGGAACCGAAACCCTTCAAACTACGACATGGAGCACCCTGGTCGAGGATCCTCGCTGGCAACTCGTCGAACGTATCGTTGCCTCCGCTTACTTCGCGAAATCCGATCGGCTATGCAGGCTTCTTCTTTACATCTGTGAACTGTCCCTGGAAGGACGAGACGACGAGATCAATGAAGTTAACATCGGATGTCGTCTCTTTGGCCGCTCTGGTTATGACCCCTCGATTGATGGAATTGTGCGTTCCCATGCCAGCCGAATGCGGCAACGGCTCCAGCAGTATTTTGAAAACGAAGGCTCGCAGGAACCGATTCGTCTACTTGTACCGAAGGGCGCCTACGTTCCCGTCTTCATGCCGCGCTCGCTGGAAGAACAGGTGCAGGAACCGGCTCCCACGGACACTACCCTCCCTGACGCCAGCACAATTCTGCGCGGAGATTTGCGACCGTCCGGACACGCTCGCAATCATTCCCTCGTATGGATATTGAGCGTAGCGCTCTCCCTGGTAAGCATCATGGCCATGGGTCTGGCAGCTCGCCTGCACAACCGCGCTCCCGCTCCGGCCCCAACCTCCGCCTCAAGCAGCTTCTGGTCGATGCTCCTTGCGCAGCATCCCACCACCATCGTCCTCTCGGACGCAAGCTTGGCAATCCTGCAAGACATCACCGAGCACAGTGTAGACCTGCACGAATACGCCAGTTCCAACTATGTGGTGCACATCACCAGCCCAGGCGCATCCGCTGCAGAATCAGAGATGTTGAAAGACCTGGCGACGCGGCGCTTTACATCCTTCATCGATGCCGGCATCGTGACTCAGTTTTATCATCTCCCCGGGATCAATCCGGACTGGATCAAGATCCGCTACGCGCGAGATCTTCGTCCTACCGACCTCAAGGACGGTTCGGTGGTCCTACTCGGAACCCGGGAGAGCAACCCCTGGGTCGAAATCTTCGAGACCCACATGAACTTCGTCTTCCGCAATAAACTGCGTCAACGCGGTTTTTCTATTATCAACCGTTCGCCGCGCGGTGATGAGCTCTCGCAATACGACTTTGATCCGTCGGATCCCGCGCATCAGGTCTACGCGGTCGCCGCGTTACGTCCCAGTCTCAGTGCTTCTGGATACGTCCTGATTCTGGAAGGCACCTCTGCAGCCGGCACCGAGGCTGCCGCGGACTTCATGTTCAACGACACAAATCTGCAGCCGTTCCTGAACAAGATCAGGAACCCTAACGGATCTCTTCCCTATTTCGAAGTCCTGCTGGAGTCTAGAAGTGTGAACGGCGATGCGTCGCAACTGAAAATTGTTGCTTATCGCAACTCACAGGATTGAGTGGAAGCAGACAAAAACTTCAAGATACAGCAGGGGTGGAGGGGTGGCGTGATTGAAGTCGAAGTGTAGCGCAGAACCTACAACTATGCGGACCTGAGTATGCCAGAAAATCCTGAGCAGAAGAAACATGGACAAAGGCGGCACTCCCAATGGACAAGGAAAAGCAGCAAACCTTGGTCATCGAGTGCCCATTTGTCCAGAAGATTTACTTTCTGTTTCAGCATGCACTCGGAGTGCAGCCTCCTCAGGGACCGCTAGACTGTGCCGAGGCGGCATGCAGCAGTCCAGGACTCTTCCTCCCACGTACCCGCGTGAATTCGCCGAAAGAATGAGCCGCGTCTCTTTGTGGAGGCAGAGCGGGAGCACGAGGAGCACCAACGAGAATGGCATTCCATCGGCCTTCTCTTCCTCGTATCCAGCCAGAACGCGAGAGAGAACAACGCCACAGAAGGCAGGATTGAAAAGTGTTTTGAGTTCGAACGGACGTTGCAGCCAGGATTTCATGCGTTGACCGCCAGCACTTCGCGAAGTCGCTTGAGGAAGAACGGGTGCCAATAGATTCGTGGCAGAGGGTTGATGTTGGCCAGGATGTGAAAACACCCTCGGACCACGTAGGGCTCCGTTACCCTCTCGCGAATGCGAAGCGAACTTATGTTGCCGCTTTCGAGATCCGCCCATTGATATAGTTTCTGGCCCGCCTCGCGAAGTACCGTTTCTGCAGTTTCACCATTGAGTTTTTCGAAAACCACGTCGCGGTATCTCGACCACTCGTCTTCGAGGCGGTCTTCATATTCTTCTAATTCCCCTGAGATCAAAAGATTTTCGCGAGCCCAAGCGGACCGTTGTTCATAGGCACGATAGTAGTCAAGAATCGTGTTGCGGATGCGTGATGAAGAGATCCCGATCTCACGCAACTGACGAACGAACAGTCTTTCGTCACCATCAGTATCAATCTCACCTTCAGGAACCTTGCCTCTGAAGGTAATTGGTACCAGTCTCCTGCTTCGCCGACGCACTGTGGACTCCAGTGAGCCCAGATGCCGAATTTGGCATCCTGATACCACTCCGGCGCCTCGTATTCCAGCAATGAGTCCCACGTCGGTTTGAACGGACCGGAGCCGCAAGATCGGCGATGGGCGACTGCGAAGGCACATCGTCCCACATTCCACCTGCAATGGATTGTGCTGCGGGGCTGTAGTTCCAAACGGGCTGTTGCCAGGCCGACTCGTCTAACCGCTCTGCGACGATCTTGCCGTCACTGACTTTGTAGAAGACCCTCTTCTCCGGCGGCAATGCGCAGAACTGGGCATAGTCCTGCGTGTATTGGTGGAAGCCGCTGGGCAGGGCTGGCTGGTTATCCTGCGAAGCCTGCCCATAGGATGGAACAGTCTCGGATGCCGCAGCCATCGCGAGTAGTTTGCAGAAGTCTTGTCTGTGCACAGCGCTCTCCTTCCCCTGCTGAAATCAGCCGACATCGGCTATTCCGGTAAGTCGATCTGACCTTCGATGTGGAACTTTCCGGTTGCTACGGGCACGCCTGTGTCCGGTTGGCCTCCACCGATGCTGATGGTGTAATCGCCTTGAGCGATGATGGGAGTTCCGCTCTCGGTCACCATTCCCAGGTCGCGATCCTTCAGGTCGAAGTGAACCTTCTGGCTTGCACCGGGTTCCAGATGGATACGCTGGAACGCACGGAGAGCAACGTGCGGAGCACCCTTCATGCTGGGGAATTTGACATAGACCTGGACTACTTCATCTCCGCCGACTTTGCCGGTATTGGTGACGGTCACATCGGCGCCGACTGGCTGGCCCGCGGAAACGGACTGGGTAGGAATTGTCAGATCACTGTAACTGAAGGTCGTGTAGCTGAGCCCGTATCCGAAGGAATAAAGCGGCTTGCCTTCAAAGTAACGGTAGGTGCGGTTGGCCATGCCGTAGTCCTCAAAGTTGGGCAACTGGTCGACGCCGGTATAGAAGGTGACTGGGAGCCTTCCTGCGGGATTGTTCTTGCCGCTCAGCGTTTCCGCCACTGCCGCTCCGCCCTCTTCACCGGGATACCAGGACTCGAGGATGGCGTTGGCGTGCTTGTTGATCCAGTTGACAGCCAAGGCGCTGCCGTTGAGCAGCACGACGGCCATGGGTTTGCCGGTCGCCGCGACGGCTTCTACGAGCGCTTCTTCGGGTTCCGGGAGGTCGATGCTGGTGCGGTCTCCGCCGAGAAATCCGGGCACAGTCACCGGCATCTCTTCCCCTTCAAGCCTGCTGGTAATGCCGACGACGGCGATGACGACATCCGCGTCTTTGGCGGCTGCAATAGCCTCTGGCGACGGCGCATCATTCACTTTGGCCCAGATGAGCTGAGCTTGCGGGCCGGCCGGCAGGCTGCCATAGTCCAGGCTCAACTCAGCCTTCTGCCCTTTGACCAGATGGGCGCGGCCGGTGGCTGCATCGACGTCGTCGTAGGTCACGAGGGTGGCAACCTGCTTGCCGTCGATCGCGAGCCTTGCGAAGCCTTTGCCGTGCACGCCGAGGAGATAATCGCCGCTTTCGGTGGCTGTGATTGAGCCTGCCCAATGCACTGCAACGGTGCTCTTGCCGACGATCTCAGATGGGAGGCTGCTCTTGGAGAGATTGACGTTGGTTTCAGTTCGGGTGGCGAGTGCAGGGCTCGATTGAGGGCCGCGTACACCGGTGGACTCGCGATATTCCGCTTTGAGGCCGGGCTTGCCGTCGGGAGTTGTCAGTACCGCGTCCGGAACGGGGTCGCCATCGTTGCGCAGGAACTGGGTTCCCGAGATGAAGGTGATCTTTGCGTTCGGGAACTCCGCTTTGAGACCGTCGAGGATGGAGACGCTGTGGGTCGGTCTGCCTGCATAGTTGCCGAGTAAAACCCTGGTCTGATCGGCAAGTGCGCCGACGACAGCAATCTTTCTGACTCCGGGTTTGATGGGAAGAATTCCATCGTTCTTGAGCAAGACCATGGACTCGTTGGCGAGCCTGCGGGCGAGGGCGCGATGTTCGGCGCTATCCAGTTCTTTCTCGTCGATCTTTGAGTAGGGAACCATCTCCGGAGGATCGAACATGCCGAGCTTGATGCGCGCCGTGAAGAGACGAATCAGTGCTGTGTCCAGCGTGCTTTCAGGCAAGTAGCCCTGCTGGACTGCATCGATGTACGCTTTTTCAACTGGCTCGCCGAATCGCGATGTGAAGGTGACGCACTCGTTGTCCATACCGCGAATGACCGAGATGGCCGCGCCTTGCGCCTGGGTTGGACGATAGCGATGATTGGCGGCAACGTCCCGGACAGCGTCGCAGTCGGAAACGACATATCCTTTGAAGCCCCACTTGCCGCGTAACTGGTCCTGCAGCAGATATTGGCTAGCGCATGCGGGCTCGCCGTTGATGGCGTTATAGGCGCACATGACTGAACCGGCCTTGCCTTCGATAATGGCGGCGCGGAAGGCGGGCTCGTAGGTGTCCACCTGATCGTGCTTGCTCACGTCAACATCGGCGAAGTGGCGGGTTGGCTCCGGCCCGCTATGCACCGCGTAGTGCTTGGGTGTTGCGATTGCCAGGTAGTACTTTGGATCCTCGCCCTGCAGGCCGGTGACGTAAGCGACGCCCATGCGGCCGGTGAGGAACGGGTCTTCTCCGTAGGTCTCCTGTCCACGGCCCCAGCGCGGGTCACGGAAGATATTCAGATTGGGAGACCAGAAATCGAGGCCTCCCATAATGCCCTTGTGTCCTTCGCGCACATTCTGCACATGCTTGATGCGCCCCTCGATGCCGATCTGGGCCGCCATGGTGTGGATGGCTGATGGATCGAAGGTGGCTGCCAGACCTACGGGCTCTGGATACTCGGTTACGCCGTCGTTGATGACCCCGTGCAAGGCTTCACTCCACCATTGATAGGCCGGCACGTTGAGCCGCGGAACTGCTGCCGAATTGTTCTGCATCTCCGAGGCTTTCTCGGCAAGAGTCATGCGGTGTACTAGATCGGCAGCCCTCTGTTCAGGCGTAAGATTCGTGTCCAGATAAGGAGAAGTCGCCGCACTTTGAGCGACCGCCGGCTGCGCGGCGAACGCAAAGGAAAGCGATCCAGCTCCCAGGACAAGTCTTTGCATCATGCGGATCATGCGTCGTGTTTTCATGTTTGGACCTCAGGCTTGGTTTTGGCGCAGACCGTGTTGCGGCCGCACTATCTTGCTCAAGAATGACCCGCCGCCGATCACACCACGCGGGCCATTCACTTTGAATTTCGCTTTCTCGGCCGCCGCTTTAGCGCGGAGCACCCGATTCGCTTCCGGACTGGAACAGACGCGGAGCAAAGTCTTTTAAATCGCGGCGCCATGTCTGCCATTCGTGATCGGTGCCGGGCGACTCGTAAAACACGTGCTGGACTTTTCCTTCGTCGAGCGAGGCGTTCAGGCTCTCGAGAGCGGCCTTCATCCGTTCCGGTTCGTTCGTTCCCACGCCGATCCAGAGCAGATGCACTTTCTTTTGAAAGGCAGCGGGGTCAGCTAGGGCGCCGTTGAAGGCAGTCTTCAAATCAGGCTTCTCGCTACTGCGCATCATCGCTATTCCGTTCGCTCCGCTGAAGCCGCCGATGTATGAGAAGAGATCGAGATGGTTGAACGTGACCTGGAAGGTTTGCATGCCGCCCATGGAAAGCCCCGCCATCGCCCGATGCTCACGATCCGGAAGAGTGCGAAATGTCTTGTCGATAAAGGGAATCAGCGCCTGAGTCATGTCGTCTTCAAACGCGCCCATCCGCTCCTGCATTACCTTCAGGAATTCTAGAGAACCGAACGGCGTTCCCGTCATATCAGGAACAACATATCCGGCGCGGGTGGCATACCCGTTCGCCATGACGACGATCATTGGCTTGGCGCTCCCGCTGGCTATCAGGTTATCGAGAATGAAATTTGCCTTGCCTTGCCGTATCCACCCACTCTCATCCTCGCCTCCGCCGTGCTGCAGATAGAGCACCGGGTAGCGTGTCTTCGCGGTGTCATAGTCCGGGGGCAGGTACACGAATGCGTCCCGCCACGTTCCCGTCACGCTGGAGTGATACCAGACCTCGCGCACTTGTCCATGCGGAACATCCTTAGGCTGGTAATAATCCACTCCAGCTTCAGGCACTTCGACGGCACTCGCCCATTTGCTTCCACCAAAGTAGGCGGTGCTGCCCGGATCGCTGACCTCGGCGCCATCGACATTGATCACGTAGTAGTGAAGCCCGGGAGCCATGGGCGGCGTTGTGACCGTCCAGAATCCGTCAGCCTGCTTCTCCATGTCCACCTTCGGACCACTCCAGAAATTAAGCTTCACCGTCGTGGCGCCAGGCGCTTTGAAACGAATCTGCACATGCGAATTGCCGTCAACTCTTGGATACTGCGCGTCCAGAACGTTCGATGTTGCGGGCTTGAAATCACCTGAATTCTGCGCGGCGCAGAAACTCGCTGCGAACAACATCAACAACCCGATCAATTTCATTCCAATCTCCGTAAACGTCTTCTCTTCTCAGCCAATTCCCAGCAGGACGGGCAGGGCTCTTTATGTCAGAGGCATAATAGCGCATCGTTATCCAGAAATAAAGCGATTTATTGGCTTGTACACCAAGCCTCGGCCGCCGTATATTTGGTCGTTCCTTAATTTTTGGATTGTCCGGCTCGCCTGCGATGGAAAACGTTTGCCCGCAGACGAACAGGCTTACAACTCCGCCGGACTATGCCGCATCACGAGAGAGTCAAATGATTTCGATACCTTGGAGTTTTCGACGCAGGGCTCTTGTCGTTGCTTTGTCGGCCCTATCGCTTTCTCCCGCGCTTTGGGCGCAAACGAAACCGGTGAACGCCACCATCGATGTCTCAAGGACCGGCGCTCCTATCTCGAAGAACATCTACGGCCAGTTTCTCGAGCATGGCGGCGACATCGTCAACAACGGCATCTGGTCTGAGTTGCTCGTGGATCGCAAGTTCTTTTACCCGGTCGCGGCCAGCGCGCCGAAACCACCGCCGGTGATGGGCAACGCAGCCGGGAACCCGCGCTTCAACCGCATTCCGACGCGCTGGTGGTCTCCCATTGGCGGCGACGGGGTGGTCATCATGGACGCCAAGGCGCCTTACACGGGTGATCAATCGCCGCTTGTCAAACTCGCCGCTAAAGAACCTCACGGCTTCAAGCAATCGGGAATTGTGGTTCGCAAAGGCAACGCCTACACAGGTCGCATCGTCCTGGCAGGCTCTCCGGGCGCTGTTGTCCAGATCACGCTGACGTGGGGCAAGGAAGCCACCGATCGCCAGACCATTACGATCCGTACGGTGGAACCTGCATACCGCAAGTTTTCGCTGCATTACACGGCCGCGGCTGACACCGATGATGCAACACTCGAGATCACCGGCACAGGCACAGGCTCCTTCCACGTCGGCACGATCTCGCTCATGCCCGCGGACAACATCGAAGGGTTTCGCCCCGAGATCGTTGCCGCGCTCAAGCAATTGCGCTTCGGCGTACTTCGCTTTCCCGGCGGCAACTTCGTCTCCTCTTACGAGTAGCGCAACGGTGTTGGGGAGATCGATAAGCGACCGCCTATCTTCGATCCTGTCTGGCACGCGGTGCAGCCAAATGATGTCGGCACGGATGAATTTTTGACGCTGTGTCGGCTGCTTGGGGTAGACCCGTACATCACGGTGAACGCCGGCTTCGGCGACGCATGGTCAGCGCGCGAACTGGTCGAATATACCAACGGTGCCGCTTCCACGCCGATGGGGAAATGGCGGGCCGCAAATGGCCATCCTGCGCCTTACCAAGTGAAATGGTGGGGTGTGGGCAACGAGCCATGGGGCGACTACCAGATGGGCTCGATGTCGCTCCCGCAATTCGAGTTGAAGCACAACCTGTTCGCAAAAGAGATGAAGAAGGTGGACCCATCTATCAAGCTCATTGCTGGCGGTGCGATGCCGGACGTGATGGAGGGCGCGGACCAGGCGAGACGCATCAATGGCCAATATGTTCCCGACTATCTCTCCGCTGCCGACTGGACCGGCCAGATGCTGCTGAACTGTCTCGATAACATCGACATGATCAGCGAGCACTACTACGCATCCGGCACGCAGCACACCGACATAAAGCTGCAGAAGAAGGTGCCCATCGATCCTCCTCTGTCGTTCATCGAGTGGCAGCGTGCGCCGGCAGTCCAGGTCCGCGCGAAATACGAGCATTATCAGGAATACCTCAAGCGCATCTCCGCGCTCCGCGCCAAGCCCGTCCCGATAGCTATCGACGAATGGGCCTACTTCGGTGGCGCACCGAATTCCTACAAGACCGTCCCCGCCTACGCATGGGCCTTTCACGAGATGTTCAGGCATTCCGACGTTTTTCAGATGGGTGCCTTGACCTTTGCGACTGCAACGATGAGTTCCAACCGCACCGAAGCCATCCTCAATCCCACGGGCATGCTTTTCAAGATGTACCGTGATCACTTCGGCACCATCCCTGTTGAGGTGAGCGGAGATTCGCCGCAGCCCAAGCCCACGTTTCCGCCCGGCGGCGACCAGCCGGCGGTTAATCCCGGCAGACTACCTTAGCCACTGGAGCAGGTCGGGAATTCAATTCGCTCTCCGCGGTCACGTGCACCTTGCACCCGATGGGCCCGTTGCCCAGATCCAATTATCGACCATGCGAGGAATGATTCTCTGGTCTGCACGATTCAGCGGTGAGTCGCTGCAGGGTAAATCCAATGAGATCGCATCCACTGTTTACAACTCGTTCCTTAGTTCCACATCCCCTGACAATCGAAACGGGTCTAGAGCATCCACTCTTGAGAATTGAGACTCGATAATGCACAATCTCAGGCCATTCCGCACATTCATCAACGCGAAGTGCGGTTTATCCTTTTCACGGTGATCTCACTTTCAGCACTGAAGTGTCGGCAGTAGATACGGACCAAGCAGGGATGACGTTTTCGTACGCAGCGCAGCGAGGTTCAGGTGTCCAACGGACAAAGCTCACATTCGAGACGCAGTTTTCTAATGGCTTGGCTGTCGTGACGATCAGTCGGTCTAGAGCAGTATCAAGATATCTATACCCGCCGGGTTTAAAAAGATTTATAGTTTCATTCTCTGGTTCATTGGCCGCGACGAGATATCTATGGGGCGAGCGTATTCGGACGATCTTCGGTTGCGGATATTGGAAGCCTATGAGCGCGGAGAAGGCAGTTGCCGTGCGCTTGCGGCACGGTTCGGGGTAAGTTGGGAGTATGTGCGGAAAGTGCGCCAGCAGCAGGTTCGCAGCGGGCACAGGAAGCGTTTGGTGCAATCGCGGTTCGGCGTTCGGAGCCGGGTAACGGAGCAAGTGAAGGCCCACATGCTGGTTCTGGTCGAGTCGCAAGCCGACATCACGATCACCGAGTTGCGTGAGCGTCTCGAGGCCGACAAGGGCGTCCCGATGAGTTGGACACTTGTCCAACTGTGGGTGAAGCGGCTCGGACTGCGGCTCAAAAAAAGTCGCTCCATGCAATCGAGCGGGACACAGAAGCCAATCGCGAACGTCGCGCCGATTTCCACCGCCGCATCCTCTCGACCGACCCGCAACGATTGATATTTCTGGATGAAAGCGGAGTCACTACGTCGATGACGCGGCTACGCGCCCGAGCCTTGGGCGGCCAGCGCATCCATGAGGCAACGGCCGGCGGTCATTGGAAGATCATGACTGTTCTGGGAGCCATGAGTACACGCGGCATACTTGCCGCCATGACCATCGAAGCGGCTACAGATGCCGACATCTTCCTGGCCTATTTGGACCAGGCGTTGTGTCCGGTGTTGCGGCCAGGCGATGTGGTCGTGATGGATAACTTGAGTTCCCATAAGGTGCAAGGCGTGTCGGAAAGAATCGAACGAGCCGGAGCCGAACTGCTCTATCTTCCGCCCTACTCGCCCGACTTGAATCCCATCGAGAAAGCCTGGGCCAAAATCAAGCAACTGATTCGTTCGGAAAAACCACGCACCAATGAGGCTCTTCAACAAGCCATCGCTGAAGCCCTCCAAAAGATTACTCCTCAAAACGCTCAAGCATGGTTCAGACTTACTCTGAATTGGGTACAGTTATCGTGATAATGCGCTAGATCATTTTCAAGGATAGTGTAGACTGATGGTCGGCGAATCTCCGGCGACGCAAAAGCTATGGCGCGAGCCTTCGATGATGATTTGCGGCGAAAGTTTTTGGCCGCGTATGACCGTGGC
>NZ_JBEKYX010000076.1:0-35633 GCF_049510455.1 Occallatibacter sp.
TCTTCGTCGGCGACTTGTGCGAAGTGGGAGAAGTCGAAGCGGAGGCGCGTGGAATCGACGAGCGAGCCGGCCTGCTTGACGTGGAGCCCAAGGACCTGACGGAGAGCGGCGTGGAGCAGGTGTGTGCCGGTGTGGTTGCGCTTGATGGAATCGCGGCGTGGGCCGTCTACGGCGGTATTGACGTGGTCGCCGACGGCGAGGTCCTGCTTGAGGAGCGCGCGATGGGCGCGGACTCCCTGGACGGGGAGAACGCAGCCCTGAATCTCGGCGATGGTGGTGTTGCCGTCCGTCGAGAGGAAGACGCCTGTGTCACCGATCTGGCCGCCGGAGTCGCCGTAGAAGCTGGTGTGGTCGAGGACTACATCGACGAGCTCACCCGCTTTGGCGGCGGGGACGCCTGCGCCGTCCTTTACGATGGCGAGGACTTCGGAGTTCGTTGAGGTTAGCTGTTTGTAGCCTTCGAAGATGGTCTTGGGCAACTCGCGGTATGCGGGGCTGGCGGTCTTCTGGCTGCCGCCTTTCCAACTTGCGCGAGCACGGGACTGTTCTTCGGCGCGGGCGGCTTCGAAGCCGGCTTCGTCGAAGCCGACTTCAAAATCACGCGCAACGTCTGCAATGAAATCAATTGGCAGACCGAAAGTTTCATAGAGAAAGAAGGCTGTTTTTCCGTCGAGCCTCACATCTGCGTTGCTCCCGCCATATTCATTTAGGAAGCCAATGCCCCACTTAATCGCTTCTGCTCGTCGCTGATGCTGAATTCCGGTTTTAAGAATCTGTCTCAACTCATGGTCGATTGCATTCGCGGGGATTGCGTGTGCATGTTGTCCGATGAAAGATCCAACAACTTTGTCAACAGCCAAAGCAATTTCAGATTCCAGTCGATTGCTTCCTTCTTTGAGCACGCGATCAAACTGCTTCTCTTCGGCTTCGATGACCTTGGCTACGCGGTCGGCAGAGTCGATGAGGTCGGGATAAGCGCCTTGCATTTCATCGCGAACGGCATAGACCATTTCGAAGAGAAATGGCTTTTCCTGGCCTAGCAAGCGGCCATGACGAATGCCGCGGCGGAGGATTTTGCGGAGGACGTAGCCGCGACCTTCGTTTGAGGGCAGTACGCCGTCATTGATGAGGAAGGTGGCGGCGCGGGCGTGGTCGGCGATGATGCGGAGGCTGGCGTTTTGTACCAGTGATTCAATTCCCTCAGGGGCTAAAGCCCCATCTTTTTGGGGTGAGCTTTCGGCACGACTAAAGTCGTGCCCTGTTACAAGGCCTGTCAGTTCTCCGGCGCGTTCGATGAGCGGCGTGAAGAGGTCCGTCTCGAAGTTTGAGAGCTTGCTCTGCAGGACGGCGGAGACGCGCTCAAGACCCATGCCGGTATCGATGGAGGGCTTAGGGAGCGGTTCGAGGCGATATACGGGAAGTGCACCTCGCATAAAGTCGCCGTTTGCGTGCATCTTGTCGCAAAGAAACGGGGATGCTTGATGCCTTTCGGGGTGCTCCGAACACTCGTAGCGATCGATGATGCGGTCGAACTGCATGAAGACCAGGTTCCAGATTTCTACATAGCGGGCGTCGTCCTGGCCGAAGGGCAAGTCTTTGCCGTGCTCGCTGGCTTCGAGGCCCATGTCGTAGAAGATTTCGCTGCACGGGCCGCAGGGGCCGGTTTCGCCCATCTGCCAGAAGTTGTCTTTGACGCCGTACTGGAAGATGCGCTCTTTGGGGACGCCTACATCCATCCAGAGTTGTTCGGCTTCATCGTCGCGGCCCACGTCTGCTGTGCCTTCGAAGATGGTCACGTAGAGGTTGTCTTTCGGGATGCCGAACCACTCGGGGCTGGTGATGAGCTCCCATGCGAAGGCGATGGCGTCCTTCTTGAAGTAGTCGCCGAAGGAGAAGTTGCCGAGCATCTCAAAGAAGGTATGGTGGCGGCGGGTGAAGCCTACGTTTTCAAGATCGTTGTGCTTGCCGCCGGCGCGAACGCACTTTTGCGAAGTGGCAGCGCGGGAGTAGTCGCGCTTTTCTGCGCCGAGAAAGACGTCTTTGAACTGGTTCATGCCCGCATTGGTGAAGAGCAGCGTGGGGTCATTGGCGGGCACCAGCGAAGAAGAATGTACGATACGGTGCTTCTTCTCTTCAAAAAAGCGCAGAAAAGTAGCGCGAATGTTGTTTCCCGAGACGTCTTTCATGGCTCTTTCAGTGTAATGCGCGGAGTTAGCGGGACTGGCGGAGTTGGCAAGAAACAGAAAGCTCAAGTCCGGCTGTCTGCTATCCCGCCGATTGCCTATCGTCGCGCTCATTCCGCGCTCTTAGTACAATAAAAATAAGCAGATTCTCTTCCGGAGCGCAAAAGTTGCCTTTGTATGCCTATCGCTGCACCCAGTGCGGCTACCAGTATGAAAAAATTCAGAAGTTCAACACCGAGCCGGAGACCGTCTGTCCCCAGTGCGGCGGTCCCGTGGAGCGCCCGCTGACCGCGCCCGCGCTTCAGTTCAAGGGTGCCGGCTGGTACATCAACGACTACGCGCCCAGGCCCGCCCCTGGCAACGCTGCCAAAAGCACGCCGGACAGCGCCGCCAAGCACGCCGGCGATTCCGCCGCAAAGACAGAATCCTCCAGCACGCCCGCACCCTCCGCAGCTCCAGCGTCATCATCCAGTTCGGAATAAACGCCAGCGGCCAATACCAGCGACCCAGACCAGCAGTCAGGACCAGCAGCCGGAAATGGATCGGTTGGATTCGCCCTGTAACAAGGCCGCGCCCAGGACGCCGCAAAAAACCGAGAAGACCTGGCCCCTGCGGTATTTTTCGTTGGAATGTCTATTTCTTCCGCACCCAGCCCGCTATCAGCGCCGCCGCCAGGAGTGCGGGGCAAAGGATGCACACCCACAGGCTGAATTCGCTGGTCAGGTCGCCCATGTGCTCGCCGGAAATCAGGTTATCCGCCGCCCACCATATCAGCGGCCCCACCAGCAGCAGCACCAGCAGCGTAGCCGCCAGCGCCACCGACCGCACGCGTTTCCGGCCTGCCCTCTGGTCATTCAGCACGCCTGCGGAGGCCAGCACCACGCGCCGCGTCCTGTGCGCCACCTCGCGGTCGCGCTCGGCTGACATGTTTGCAGAAATCGAAGCGGCCAGTCCCTGCTCGGACTTCGGCCCCTTCGCTATCTGATTCATCCCGCTGCCTCGCTGAAATTGTGGGCTTCCAGTTGCGGTCGAATTGCCGCCAGGCCCCGGTATAGACGGCTTTTAACCGTCGAGAGTGGCGCCCGCGTGATCGCCGCAATCTCCTGCAGTGAAAGCTCTTCATGGAAGCGTAACACCAGAACCTCGCGGTAGAGCATATCCACCTGCAGTAGCGCCTGCGAAACCCGTTCGCGGTCCTCGCTCGTCGCCATGCGGTCAAAGGGAGTGGGCTGCCCGTCCGTCAACTCAAAGCTCATCGGCCGGTCGTCGCCGCTTGAGCCTTCAAAGAGCTCATCCAGGCTGGACAACGTGCGCTTGCGCCGGAAGTCAATCACCAGGTTGCGCGCAATCGTAAAGAGCCATGTATCAAAGCGGGACTTGCCATTGAACTGATCGCCGCGCAGCAGCACCCGCATCCACACTTCCTGGAACAGGTCCTCGGCCAGCTCGCGGCTCCCGGTCAAGTACACCAGGTAGCGCAGCAGCCTGTGCTGGTAACGCACAATCAGCTGATCCAGCAGCCCTGGCTCACGGCGCTTCAATCCGCCGGCAATCGCCAGATTTTCCTGTCGCACAGCCTCCTGCTCAGCCGTGGCTGCGCTGCGGGTAAACACTGACTGAACTGTGGCCATCGCTTGCATCTGTCTCTATAGACGACAGATTAATTGCTTGAGATGTATATTATTCCGTACTTTACAAAACTTTACGTATTCTTGTGCCTGTCCGGCCGTTTCTCGGCACGCGCCGGGTGCCCCATCCTCGCGGCGTCTTTGTCTTTGCCGCCAGGGTGGGATGTGCGCGTCCGCTGGGCCACCGCAATCGCCTGCTCCATCACCGCCCGCACCCGTTTCTCGCGGGTCTCCGGCGTCCGGCAGTTAAAGATCCCCAGCAGATGCCGCCGCCGCTGCACCTCCGTCATCGCCCGCCATCCCCGCTCCGCCACCGGCTGGCGCTGAAAGGCCAGCTTCAAAATCGGCGGAGTCTCCAGCTCCCCCTCCATCGTCAGCATCAGCCGCTCCGCCATCTCTTCGGCGCGCCGCTTGCGCGTCTCCGCGGATTTCGCCTGCCCGATAAACTGTCCAATCCAGCTCCGGTCCGACGGGCTCAGCTTGCTCTGGAACCATCGCCTCAGCTCCGGCTCAGCCTTCAAAATCTGCCCAAATTCCTCCGGCAGAATCTCCTCCCGCTCCTCAAGGTCCGGCTCCAGCCTGATCGCAACCTCATCGTCCGGCTTCACCTGCGCCTCGCGCTGCATCTTCTTGTACACCACAATGCAGTCGCCCTCACCCTTGGCAATCCGCAGCAGCGAGGTCCTGAAACTGACGCCATTCAGCGTGCCCTTCACCCGCCTCCTCTGCATCTCCGGCCACGTCTTTGCCACATCGAACGGCACGCGCACCACCGTCCAGTTCATGTAATCCCGAACCAGTTCCAGCCGTGCGCGGAAGGATTTTGCTTTCGAAGCAGCCATTGCGGTGAGAGAAGTATGGCGTGCGGGAAGCATGCGGAGCAATATTTTTCGTCATCGTAAATGGTTCCAATAGTGGTACCATTTTCATGTGGCGTCGATCAAAAAGATTCTTGAAGCCATGCGCCGCGAGCCTCGTAACGTGCGGTTCGCCGATCTGCTCAAGGTTTGCGTGGAGCACTTTGGCGAGCCGCGCCAGACCGGCAGCAGCCACGTGCTTTTCAAAACGCCCTGGCCCGGCGACCCGCGCATCGACATTCAGAACGACAACGGTAAGGCCAAGGCATATCAGGTGCGGCAGGCGCTGCTGGCCATCGACAAGCTGAAGGAGCTTCGTCATGAAGAGAACAACGAAAATGACGCGGAAGACTGATCGCTACACCTATCGCGTAACGTGGTCTGCGGAAGATGGCGAGCATGTGGGGCTGTGCTCGGAATTCCCCTCGCTCTCCTGGCTGGCCGTCACGCCGGAAGAAGCTCTCGTTGGAATTCGCCGTCAGGTATCCGATGCCGTCGCTGATCTCAAATCGAATGGCGAAGAAATCCCTCATCCATTTGCGGAAAGGCATTACAGCGGCCAGTTCCGTGTGCGAATTCCGCCCTCGGTGCATCGCACGCTCGCGATTGAGGCCGCCGAGCAGGGAATCAGCCTCAATCGGCTTGCCAGCGCTAAACTGGCGGCTGACGCGCGTTAGCCTTTTACACTAAATACATGGAGATTCTCTACGGCGTCCATTCCGTCGAAGAGGCGCTCAAGGCCGGTCGCCGCCGTTTTGACCACGTCCTGGTAGCCCGCGAGCGCCTCGAAGCGGGACAAGCGGGGCGTCTCGAACGCCTCGTCGCCGCCTGCCGTCAGGCCGGCATCCGCGTCCGTCAGGAGTCGCGCGACCAACTCACCCAGGTCGCCGGCACCGCCGGCCATCAGGGCGTGGTCGCCATGGTCCGCGCCGCGGAGTTCCTCTCCATCGAAGACTTGTTTGAGCCCCGGCAGCCCGGCCAGCCGCGCCTCGTTCTCGCGCTCGATGGCGTCGAAGACCCGCAGAACCTCGGCGCGCTCCTCCGCGTCGCTGACGGCGCAGGCGTCGATGGCGTCGTCCTCACCGAGCGCCGCTCAGCGCCAATCAGCCCTGTCGCCGTAAAAGCCAGCGCCGGAGCAGCCGAGCATCTCCGCATCGCCCGCGTCGTAAACCTCGTCCGCGCCCTGGAGGAGCTCAAAGAGCAGAACCTCTGGATCATCGGCCTCGACGAACGTGGCGAATCGGATTACGACCAGTTCGATTTCACCGGCGATTGCGTTCTCGTCCTGGGCCGCGAGGGCGCCGGCCTCCACGATCTCGTCAAGCGCACCTGCGACCACATCCTCAGCATCCCCATGGCAGGCGGCGTCAGCTCCCTCAACGTCTCCGCCGCCGGCGCAGTCGTACTCTATGAAGCCTCCCGCCAGCGCCGCGCAAAAGTTCGAGAAGCCGCCCGTCCCGCTTCCACAACAGCCTCCGCCTCGTCCAAGCCTCAAAAGAAACAGAAGGGTTTGGGCAGTGTGTAACGTATCGTTTGCGGCCACGCTTTGTAACAGGGCACGACTTTAGTCGTGCCGAAACTAGCGAAGTATTTTCCGGGCTTTAGCCCCTGAGGTAAGTTTTTGTTTCACCAGGCACCCCAATCGATTCGCCCGTCAGTTTCAAATGCCGCAATGAGATTTCGCATCTGTGCGGCTCTCTTCGCACTGAACGCAATCTGCTTCGCACAGTCGCAAACTCCCGCGCAGCCCAATCCTCCCGCCTCGCAATCGCAACCTGCCTCACAACAACCTGCACAGCCGGCCCCCAGCGGCAAAGTCATCTTCTCCCGCTCCACCGACGAAAGCGGCCAGACCGTCACCCAGGCCTCGCCCGAAACAAAACTCGCCAAGGCCCCCGTCTCAACCGACGAAGAGCGCGAAGCAGTCACCTTCACCGCCTACGATCTCGACGTGCATCTGCGCGCCGCCGAGCACCAGATCGCCGTGCGCGCCCTGCTCACCGCCCGCAACGACGGCAAAACGCCCCTCGCCCGCATCCCCCTTGAAATCTCCTCCACGCTTAACTGGGAGCGCATCCGCGTCTTGGATAAAGATGCAGCCTTCGAGGTCGCCACGCTCAACTCCGATGCCGACCACACCGGCCAGCTCCATGAGGCCGCCGTCGCGCTCAGCTCCCCGCTCGCTCCCGGCGCAACCATCGCGCTCGACGTCACCTATTCCGGCACAATTGAGCCTTCCGCCCAGCGCCTCATCTCCGTCGGCGCTCCGGAAGATGCCGCGCTGCATTCCGACTGGGACAGCATCGACACTGCGTTCACCGGCCTGCGCGGCTTCGGCAATGTCGCCTGGTATCCGGTCTCCGCGCCGCCCGTCATTCTCGGGGACGGCTCGCGCCTCTTCGATCAGATCGGCGATCAGAAATCCCGCATGGCGCCCGCGCGCTTCCATCTCCACCTCACAGCCGAGTTTCCCCACGGCCAGGCGCCCACCATCGCGCTCGTCAATGGCCATCCCGTCCCGCTCGCCGTCACCGACTCCGAAAACTCGGGTATTGAAGTCTCCGGCGTAGCCACGGCGGAATCGCAGACCGTGCCGCTCGGCTTTGAAGCCCCCAGCCTCTTCGTCGCCATCCGCACCGCTCATGCTGGCGCGGACCTCACCGCTTTCACACGCGCTGAAGATGACGCCTGGGCCGATTCCTGGACCCTGGCCGAGAAGCCCGTTACACCGTTCCTTCAGCAGTGGCTCGGCGACAAACCGCGCTCGCAGCTCACCCTGCTCGACCTGCCGGACCCCAGCGACGCACCCTACGAGACCGGCCCACTGCTGGTCACAGCCATCAAGGACGCTGATCCCGAACAGCTCAAATTCACCCTCGCTCACGCGCTCACGCACGCATGGCTTCAGTCGCCGCAGTCCCCTGCTTTATCCGCATGGCTCTCGGAAGGCATCCCCTACTTCATGGGCACCCTTTGGACCGAGCAGCAGTACGGCCGACCCAGGGCTCTCGAAATGCTGGAAGCCGGCCGCTCGGCCCTTGCGCTCGCCGAGCCCGAAAGCCCCGGCCAAAGCTCCGGCCTGCCGCTTGGCGCTGCTTCCACACCCGTCTACTACCGCACCAAGGCGGCTTACGTCTTCTGGATGCTCCGTGACATCGCAGGCGACGACGCGCTCTCCGCGGCGCTGCGCGCCGGCCCTCAGTCCACTGCCGACTTTGAAGCCGCGCTCCAGAAATCCGCCAAATCCGACCTGCACTGGTTCTTTGCCGATTGGGTCGATGCCGACCGCGGCCTGCCCGATCTTTCCATCGAGAGTCTCTTCACCAGCCCGCAGCAGGCTGGCAACTGGCTTGCTGCTGTCCATCTGTCCAACTCAGGCTACGCCGGCGTGGATGTCCCCGTGGTCGTTCGCACAGACACCATCTCCATCACGCAGCGCGTGCAGATCCCCGCGCGCGGCAAAACCATCGCGCGCATCCCCATCCATGGCCGTCCCGTTGAAGTGCGCGTCAACGATGGCTCCGTGCCGGAGACAAACGCCACCGTGCATGTCACCCAGGTCGGCCCCGCATCCACACCCGACCCCGCAAAGCCTTGAGCTCCTCTGGCCTGACTTATACGCACACGAAACGCCGGGTGCCCCATCCATCGAGCGCTTTTGCTCGATGAACGGGATACCGCAAACCCTCGCTGAATGTGCCTTGTAGCAGAGCACGCCTTCAGCCGTGCCGAAAGCCGCCGAAAAAATTCTTGGACTTCAGTCCCTGGCATATATGGCGCAAGAGGATCGATATTTTGACTTGCCAGAGGAAGCCGCAGGCTTTACAGCAGAGGTTTAATCTCTTTGACGTCTACATAAATAGGCGTTATCTCGCCAGCCGTGTCTGCCCTATGCAAAATGCCGCCGACTGCGGCTATCCGGCCTTGCGAGGCCTTGGCTTCTGCTAAGCGACGGGAGTCGCCCTCTACGATTAACCGCAGACGTTTTGTTGATTGACAATCTATCGCTTTCCATTCGGGACGTTCAGGCGTGCATGGAGTATTGATTGCATTCGGAAAATCGATTACCCAATATGAGATACGCGCATCATGCTTGCGATCCTCACCCCAACCCGGGAGGCCATATCCGTAAACGAAATTGATCCGTCCAGTCAGAGTGATCTGCTTATCTTCAGGCTCTCAAGCGACGCGTTCCTTCACCTGTTGCTGTAAGGCCATAAGCATCAAATATGCACCGGGGCGAGCATGGGAGCACTATACCAAGGCCGGTCGTCCTTGGTGATTCAAATATATTTTGTTGCCGCGCCCTACTGCTTCTGCGGCTGACCCGAATTCGACTGCTGACCCTCATCGATCTGCTGCGCGGTCTTCTTCTGGAACCTCTTAGCAATATCCCAGGCAAACTCCTGGATCTCTGTGCCGATAATCCCCTGAGCCGTATTCACAATCCCACCACCAACAAAAGTGTGCTCCCAGCCCTTTTGCTCCGGCGGATAGTACAGGTTCGAGATTGCGCCCGAGATAACGTTGCCGATCACATTCGAATAATTCGGCTCCCAGCGATCCGTACCGTCATGCTTGCATCGCACCGCCGTCAGCGCCGAATACCACGCCCGATGGAACACATTCCCATGCCCAAGCCGGAAATATCGAGGCTCCTGGTGCCACCACCCAGGCAAAATACCATTGCCGATCACGTTTCCTAGGAACGCGTCCGCATACGCTGAGCCAAAGCGTTTGAAATACCCCTGCGCTCCCCAGCCATATCCGTAATAGTTATCGCCCAGCTCCTTGTAGCCGCCGATCAACGCCTCCTGCGCAAAGGTAAACGGATCGATCGACCCGCGAAGCGCAAGTTTGAACTTCTGTCCCTTGGTCAACGGAACCACATCGTGAGTAAACGAGGTGTTGAACGATGGAATGATTCCAAAAGCGCGCTGCGTCTCCTGCTTCTTGATCTGCTCCTGCGCCTTGTCGTATTGGCTCTGGTCCCCCGGCTGCTGTCCAGCCTGCTGCCCCGGCTGCTGAGACCCTGAACCCGATTGAGAACTGGATTGAGATGTGGATTGAGAACTCGATTGCGTCCCGTTAGTATTCGGCGCGGGCTGCTGTTGTTGTTGTGTCAGTTCCAGCTCTGCCACCTGCGGCTGAGGCGCATCCGGCAACTCAGTCGTCTGAGTGCCGTCCTGCACGTTCTGAGGGCTTTGCGCAACAACGCCGGCCGTGGACAGAATCGCCGCACCAAAACATATCGCCCGAAAAAAATACTGCATTGATCACCAGAAGCGCTGGACCTGGACCGTCTCCAGTATGCGGAGGAAATAGGGCAACTCCCGTAGCCGGCGTGGAAACTACAGTCCAGCCGCTACAGAATGAATTACCCGTCTCTCTAGGTTAACTCACAAGCGCCCAAAAGCACTGGCAGTGTCTCAATTTGAATTGCGTTGTAACAGGGCACGACTTTAGTCGTGCCGAAAAGGCCATAAAAATGAAATTGGGCTTTATCCCCTGTGGCAGTTTCTTCAAACTGAGACACTACAAAAGAACTCATTCGAGGTTAATTGTCTTTTTTCGCCCTCGGCGTCAGCCTTCGCAGCACAAACTCCTGCAGCACCGTGCTCAGTCCTCGCTCCGCCGTGCCAACCGCAAGATTCGTGAACACCAGGCCAATCCCGCGGTTCGACGGCGGATAATACAGATTCGCCAGCCCCGCTGAAACCAAATCTCCGCCAATCGTCGAATAATTCGGCTGCAATTTTCCGTTATCTCCCTTGCAGATAAACGGGTAAGCCAGCGCATGCTTCAGCCGCGAGCTCGTCGTGCCCGTCCCCTGGTAGTAGTAGCGGGGATCCTGGTGCAGCAGCGCCGGTAAAATTGCTCCGCCGAATAGGATATCCGTAAATCCATCCGCGTATCTTGCTCCAACCCGCTCTCCAAATCCCGCCCAGCCCTGCGGGTAATTCGGCGAATTCGAAGCCTGATCCACAGTTCCCAGAAACGCCGCTGCCGCAAAGCTCACCGGGTCTACCGCCACCTTGAAAGCCAGTTTGAACTTCAGCTTGGCCGGCATCGGCACAACATTCTCCGAGTCATACACCACGTAGAAATTCGGAATGAATCCCAAAACCCGCTGATGCTCCGCCACCTGTATCTGCTCCGTCGCAATCTGCAGATTGTCCCCGTATACCGTCACTGAGGTAGAAGCCTCTGACAACTTCAGTTGGATTCCCGCCACCGTAGCAAAGTCGCCCGGCTTGACAACAATCTCCTGGGATTTCCAGTCCGCAAAGTCCTTGCCATGAATCGTCACATGGTAAGCCACTCCCGGCTTGACTCCGGCGAATTGAAAGAACCCGTTGTCATCGCTGATCACGGATTTCTGATCCGTGATCGTGCCATCGTCCAGCACCACCGTGGCGCCCACCACCACGTCGCCATACGTATCCACAACCGTGCCTGTAATATGCCCGGGCTGCGCATCCGGAGCCGCCGGAATCGCTTGCGCCTGCGCCGTCTGTTCCGCCACAGCAGGTGCTGTTGCTGCCGCAGCAGAATCTACCTGCTGAGCAGTTATCGCGGATCCAAAATTAAATGTAAAAAAAACAGCGGCAGTCCAGTTTCGAGAAAAATTATGATTCCGGAACATCATCCCACCAATAAAAAATTGCCCGTCAGGAATAGCTTGTACGAAAGAAACACAGTAGATGCCTTACGCATCTCGCCTTCTTTCTGCGCACGCAAAAAGGGCGGAGACCGCATCAGGTTGAATCTCCTGATTAGACGCGCCTCCGCCCACACCGCTCCTTTTTTTTCGTTGTTTTAACCTACCGCCGCCTGCCGCTCCTCCATACGAGACTTGATCTCCTGCAGCAGCAGTTCCACACGATCTTCACTCTCCAATGTCCGGAACCGCTCCTCCAGTGACTCCTGCGCCAGCACCTCGCTCGCAGCCTCGCTCTCAGCCGAGCGTGCATGCACCTTGCTCTGCATCCGCTCCACGGCATGAGCCTTATCGATGCCCGCAACACGCCGCGCCTCCGCGGCCCGGCCAACAGCCCGCGCGCGCCTATGCTCGGCCACCAGCATCTCCGCCCGCGCCCGCGTCTCGCTTAATTTTTGTTCCAGCTTGCCCAGCGCTTGACGCAGATGCTCCGCCTCCTGCCGCTGATCCACCACCTGGCTCGCAAATCCCTTCTCCAGCGCCTCGTGGCTCAGTGAGCGCTCCAGTGCCGCTCTCGCCATATCGTCCTGCCCTTTGCCCACAGCAAGCTCAGCCTTCCGCCGCCAGTCCGCGGTCTCGCGTTCCTGCTCGCCGCGCTTCTTCTCCAGCAGATGCTGGTCCGCAATCGCAATCGCCACCTGTGTCTTCAGTTGCATCAGTTGGTTCTCCATATCCAGAACAATCTGCTTCAGCAGCTTCTCCGGGTCTTCCGCCTTTTCCACCAGCTCATTCAGATTGGCCCGCAATAGAGTTCCGACTCTTTCAAGTAATGACATAAAACCTCCTCGCTACTCACTCTTCCCACTACTCACTTCCTGTTACTTGCTCTTCTCCTGCTGCTGCACCGGTTCATCCACCGTCTTCACCAGCGGAATCCCGTTGTTGCCACTCGGAATGTAAATCGTTGTGTGATTCGGGCTGTTCGCCATTTGCTGCTGAGCCTGAATCGCCTCATGCTGCAGATACCGGTCGGTCAATGTTGCATTGATAATCTGCTGCGCTTTTGCAATGCCTTCCGCGTCCACAATGCGGATCTGCGCCTTCTGCCGCTCCACCTGCACAAGCTGCTCCGTCTGCTGAATCAGCAGCTCATTCACCTGGATCTTGTTCGCCTCATTGGCGCGCGTCTGATAGCGGCTATACACCGGACCACCCCACAGCACCAGCCCCACCACCATCAACCCGCCAATCACAACTACCCAAAAGCCACGCGCCAAAGTCTTTCCTGCTTCAAATCCCGCTGCCATAATCTCCTCGTTCATTCAATCGTGTTGTTGGCTGCGTGAGTCACTCGACCCACGCAACCACAAGCTAATAGCTAATAGCTAGCTCTTCGCTTCCCCATTCGCCGGCTTGTCCTTCATCGCCTTCACGTTCGACATCAACTGCTTGATGTCCATCCCGCTCAACGCCTCAAACAGTGCCGGAACCTGCGCCGCAATCTTCGTCATGTCTCCGGTAATCTTGTGTACGCCGGCATCGCCATCGTTTCCAGTGGACACAATCGTGATCCTGTCCACCTTGCTCAGCGGCTCCGCCATTGCGCGAACCACATCGGCCATGTTGGTCAACAGCTTGTCCACAACAGCCGCCTGGTTCCATTCCTGGTAAGCCACGGCCTTCACGTTCATCGCCTTCGCTTCAGCCTCGCCCTTCTGGAAGATGATGCTCGCCTCAGCCTCGCCCTGCGTGCGAATCGCGGCAGCGCGGCCTTCCGCCTCTGATGTCAAACGATTCTTCTCAGCCAGGGCCATCATCTCAATCCGCTGCCTGCTGATCTCAGCCTCCTTCAGCACCGTGGCAATCAGTTCCTTCTCATGGCGCGCAATTTCCGCTTCCTGCACCTTGATCTGGCCCTCCTTCTCCACCTGCTGCACCTTCACCTGCTCAGCCGTCACCTGCTGCTGCATGATGTTCGCCTGAATCTCATAAGCCTTGTCCGCGGAAGCCTGCTGCTTGCGGCTCTGCTCCGCATACTCGGCCTTCTTGATGTCCAGGTCTCTCTGCGCCTCGGCCTGACGCGTCTGTGATGCCGTCTCGGCAATCACGCGATCCTGATCCGCCTGCGCCTTGGCCACCGCGGCCTCGCGCGTTGCCGTGGCCCGCAGAATGGCGGTATCGCGCTCCGCTTCGGCAGTGGCCATCTCCGCATCGCGCTTGATGCGAGCAACATCAGGCCTACCCATATTCGAGATGTATTCGTTCTTGTCGCGAACCTCCTTGATCGTGAACGAAATCACCTCCAGCCCCATCTTGCTCATGTCATCCGCGCACGTCGAGCGCATCCGGTCGCCCACCATCTCCGGCTCTTTCACAATCTGCTCGACAGTCAACTGACCGATAATCCCGCGCAGATGCCCCTCCATCACCAGGCGAATCAAACCTTCTCTCTGCTGTGGAGCCTTCGACAAAAACTGCTCAGCCGCGGTAAGAATCGACGGCTGGTCGCTCCGTACCTTGATCTGTGCAACAGCCTCAACGGTCACCGCCACGCCCTGCTTCGTATAAAGATCCTGCTGCGGAGCCACATCAAAGCTCATCAGCTCCATGCTCAGATCTCGACAGCTCTCCACCATCGGGATAATGAATGTGCCGTGACCCTTAACCACGCGCGGGCCCTTTATGCCATACACAATCAGCGCCTCGTTCGGCCCAGCCTTGCGATACATCCGCGCCATAACTCCAAGAAGCAAAATCAACGCCAGGACCGATAGTCCTGAGATCAAAATAATTTCGTTCGTCATTGGATTCCCGGTCCCTTCAACCAGGAAACAATTTGTTGAAGTACGTTCACATCACATGCCAGTTACAACCACAGTGATCAGGCCCCCTGAATCACTCCGTTGCCGGGTGCCGCACCCTCGCGACGTTTTTGTTTTTGTCGCTAGGGTGGGATCGCCACTCACTTACCTGGCGCCGTTTTTCTTGCGCGGAAACATTTTGGCCAGCAACCCAGCCGCGAAGATCGCCACAAGAATTGCCATATCCGTCATCAATACCGCGGTATTACTCATATCCTCCTCAATTCCGTTCACAAACAATTCCCGTACTCTCAATTTCCCGTAGGAATCTTTTCGGCACTATCCACAATCACAACCGCAACATCATCTTTTCGGCTCTCGATTTTGAGTCCAAGCTGATCCTCAAGAGCCCTCTTCCACGCGGTAAATGCATCGGTTCCCAGCTCAGGCCTTACATCCACGCTGAACTCGTAAATTCCTTGCAGTCCCGTCTTGTCCAGAACAGGAATTCGGGAACCGCCAGCCCTGACTGGCACATTGGGATTGTCGGCCGCAGGGATCGAGAATTGGATGGCGAGAAGATCAGCAAACTGACGCATATCTCCGTGGAAGTGAACACCCGCTCCTCCATTCGTTGTGTTTCCAGGCGAAGCCGGATGGATCCTGGCGCCTCCTTGGCCGACCATTAATGCATACACGCGCATCGGACGAGTCTCGCTATGCTCCTTCAAACCAAAACGGCTGGATAGCAGACTGCGAAGCATAAAGGGAATCTGTTCCTTGCTCACGCCTTCAGGCACGCGTGCGGTAATGTCGTATTCGTTCTGGTCGAGCCACGACGGTCCAATGACTTGATCGAGTTGGCATTGCCACGCTTCAGCTACCAGGCGTCTCAGCGTAATGTTTCGACCGGAAAACCCAGCCGCTGAATCTGCGATCTGGTTGTTATAGTCCGGCCCAACTTCGTGTTGGCTCGGTCTCACTGAGGCAACTTCAAATGACGGTTGCGTGGTTTGCGCTTGAGCAACCGTGATCGCAAAGACCGGGATGAGAAGCGGCATAACAAGAGATAGCCGCATGCTGCCCCTCAAGTTTCTGAGCGAATAATCGCCAATCCCGAAGCTACTGATCCAACCCTGCGAATTCATATAAGTCCACCTCCGTATTTGCATTTGCTTACTTCCTTGTCCCTACTCCCTCGTCCCTAGTCCGTCTTCCCACCGCCGAACATAAGCAATCCCCTTTTCATACCGCACCACAAAGACCTCTTCCTGCTTTGGAATCGGCTCTCCATCCTCTGACCGTGCCGGTGCCGAGCGCAGCGCTCCCATTTGCTGGTAAACAATCTCTCCCGTACCGCCTGTCTGGATCACAGCGGAAATCCGTCCCACCGCGCCCACAACAGCCGTCTCTTCAGCGGTCAACTCGCGCTCATGCGGCAGCAGCACACGCGTCAAGAAGACAAACACAATCGCCCCTCCCGCCACGCCGCACACGCAGGCCAGCGCCAATACCACCCCCGCAACAAATCCGCCATACTTCGTCAGCAAATATCCCGATGCCCCAAACCAGCAGAGAAAAATCATCCCGCTGAAGCCGTTCCACCACGGAACTTTCATCCCGCCCTGCGCCGCATGAGAAACCCCATGCGCCGTGCCGTGTACAGAAGTGGCAACGCTGTGCGGAATATGCGGCACATGCACATGACCGCCAAAATGAAGATGCCCCATCCCACCCAGCAGCGCCACCACGCTCAGCATCAACCCAGCCACAAAACAAATCAGGTAAAACGTCTCCCAGTTCATACAAAATCTCCGGTCCCAAATCTTCCCTTACAACCACTCCTGGGTGCCCCATCCTCGCGGCGTCTTTGTTTTTGCCGCTAGGGTGGGATAGCAAGAACCCTCGCGTACCTCGTCCTAAGTCCCTAAGTCCCTTCAGTCCCTAAGTCCCTTCAGTCCCTAAGGAAACTCTGATTAAGTGGCACGAACGGTAGGTCACGGCTTCAGCCGTGACATAAATGCAGCAAAATCAATGCGGCTTTAGCCGCTGAGGTATGCTTCACGGACTTAATCAGACCTCAGTCCCAGGCTTTCTGAGCACCTCAGAAAGCCTCTCCACCAACCCCGGCGTCTCAATCACCGCCTCCAGCAGCATCAAGCACTCCCGCGTCTTCTCATGCCGAGCCAGCGTCAGCAGCGCGCACCGCAAATCCGGGTCCCGCCGAAACCGCTCCGCGCCGCCCACCAGCCACAGATCCAGCTTGTCCTCCACATCCCGCAGCGGGCTCTCAAGCTCCGTCGAAAATCCCTCCGGATCATCCACCAGGTAGCCCGGATGCACCTTGAAAAATGCGGAAAGAGTCTGCCTGGAGGTATTGGTCAGGTGGGGCCGAGCGCCGCTTTCAATCTGTGAAAGGTAGCTCTGGCTCAGCTTGGAGCCGGTCTCGGCCTCAATGGCCCTGGCCAGCTCCACCTGGCTCATCGCGCGGTCCAGGCCTCTCAAGCTGCCTTCCACCTCGCGCAAATAGCGAATTTTCTCGCCGAGCGTCATAGCCTTTTTGCGGTTCCTCTCTGCAAACCGCCCTCGCGATCAGGCGTCTTCTAAAACGCCCTATCGCAATTTGTAATAACTGTATTGCTAATTGCAATAAGCGTCAAGAGGGGTCGATGCAAAATATTTTTGAAATCTGTGGAAAACTTTGCACAAGATTATGGCCCTTTGTGGCAGACTCAGAATCAGCAGAAACAAGAAGGCCCGGTCATCAGGACCGGGCCTTCTTGTTTCTGCGTTGTTTATCGTTCCGCGGCACACTTTGCGGTCAAATCGGCCAAACAGCTCCTGCTCTTCGTAAGTATTTGATTTCATTAGGAAGAGGAGAACATAAGGCGAACAAAACTATTCACACGGATTTTTGCACTTAACACACACAAAATGTGCGACTTACAAGCGCAAGTGCAAAATCTTTTTTATTTTTGGTAACCTGCTTCACTTAATTAAATAGTAAACACCCCTTGTCCTGATTTTCATTCGCCTTTGCTGCATGGCCCGGCGTACAGTGTCGCTGTTGTCATTCCCTGAATCTGCAAGGAGAACGAAAACCATGCCGAACCCGGTCGTTCATTTTGAAATCATGGGCAAAGACAAACCCGCCCTCGAAGCCTTCTACAAAGCCGCCTTCGACTGGCAGCTTCAACCCGTCATGGACGAGTACACGATGATCTTCCCCGGCTCAGGCCCGGCAGGCGGCATCGGCTCCACTCCCAACACGGATCATTACGTCAGCTTCTACGTAGAAGTCCCCAGCGTCGCCGCGCACCTTGAAAAGATAGAGTCCCTCGGCGGCAAAAAGCTCATGGGCCCCATGCAAGTACCCAACGGCCCCGTCATCGGCATGTTCACCGATCCCGAAGGCAACATGATCGGCATCTGCGAGCCCTTCACCCCACCAGGAATGTAGCAGGCATTCTCGGTATCTCTAATACAAAGGCGGGTGCCCCATCCTCGCGGCGTTCTTGTCCTTGCCGCTAGGGTGGGAAACCTCAAAGGCCCGTTCTCCCACAGTCGAGCTAAAAGCTGATAGCTGACAGCTAAAAGCCGCCTCTACGCAACCGCAAAATCAATAAACCCACGCGCCGGATTCGTCCCAACCAGCTTCACCCGCACGCGGTCTCCCACGTCCAGACCCTTAGCCCCATGTATCAGCATCCCCTCCACCTGAGGATCAAACACTCGCACAAAGGTCCCATGCGGATTCACGCCGGTAATAATGCCGTTAAACACCTGCCCGATCCGCGGATGCAGCACCACAGCCGCAATACGCTTCTGCATATCGCGCTCCACATGCCGCCCCGCATCTTCCATCTCCGTACACCGCGTAGCAATTGCACCAAGCTGTTCTTCGGAGTAGGGCTTCGCCTCACCACCAACCAGCGCCTTCAAAATCCTCTGCGCCACCATGTCGGGAAACCGCCGGTTCGGCGCCGTCGAATGCGTATAGTCCTGCACCGCCAGGCCAAAGTGTCCCGGCGACTCAACCCCAGGCCGCACCAGCACATATTCGCCCGGCCCCATCAGCTTCACCACGGAGAGCGAGAGATCCGGAAACCGCTCCGGATCAGCCTTCTTCCGTGCCAACAAAAACTCGTTCAGCGCCTTCGAATCCGGCTCCGCGGGCAGCGTCGTTCCCAGCCCCTCGGCAAGCTGCACAATCCTGTCCCACCGCTTCGGCACCCGCACCACGCGCCGGATTGACGCCACCTTCGCATCCTCAAAGTGCCGCGCCATCACGCCATTGGCCGCCACCATGAACTCTTCAATCAGGCTCGTCGCGCGGTTCTTCTCCTGCCGCGCAATATCGGTCGGCTGATCGCCCTGCATCACCGGCCGCGTCTCCATCGATTCAAGGTCCAGCGCGCCATGCTGAAACCGCGCCCCAACCATCCGCCGCGCAGCCTCATCCTGCAGCTTCAGTTGCGCCGCCAGCTCAGCATTCGCACTCACCTTCGCCGGAGCAGTACCATGTCCCTCAAGCCACGCGCCCACGCTCGGATAAGCAAGCTGCGCCCGGTTCCGCACCAGCGCCCGATAAGCCTTGCCGTCGCTAGCCGCGCCAGCAGCATCAATGCAGTACTCAATCACAATCGCCGCGCGATCCTCATTCTCATTCAGTGAAGTCGCACCCTCCGAAAGCTCCGCCGGCAGCATCGGAAAAACCTTCACCCCGGTATACACCGAAGTCGTCTCACTCTGCGCATGCTTGTCGATCACGGACCCAAGATGCACCCGCGCATCCACATCCGCCACACCCACCAGCACGCGAATCCGCCCATCGCTCAGCTTCTCCGCCCACTCAATCTGATCCAGATCTTTGGAGGTGTCATTATCGATCGAAGACCAAAGCAGCGAGCGAATATCCGTCGCTCCCTGCGGCACCGAGTCATCGGAGAGAATCGCCGCCAGTTCCTTGTCCGTTCCTTGCGGAAAATCCGGTTGAAACCCATGTTCCAGCATCGCCGCATGTGCCGCGGCCACAAGATTAAAGTGCGTAGGCTGACCTGAACTCATCTGGATTCGTTTTCCTCCGGTTCAACTCCGAACAGCAACCCGGTCAGCCTATCACTTCACACAAAGGCTCAGGGTTTTTCTGACCCCGCCCCCTGCCCCCTGATCTCTGTCCTTAGTTCGTCGGCGAAACCACATTCACCGTCAGGTAGGCAGTATGGCTCACCACCGCATTGTCTATGTAAGCCGTAGCCGTCAAAGTCACCGTAGTCGTGCCAAGCGGAGTTCCCACGCCCTTCGAGCCATTACTCGTGCTGTTGCAGCCCATACCCGCGCCGCACAGCCCCGCCAGCAGCAGAATCAGCGCCCCAAATCGCCGCAGCCGTCGAGCCCTGCGGCCCATCGGCGCAAGCAACACCACCAGGGCCAGTGTCATCCCGCCACCCGCCCGCAGCCACATCGGACCTTCGCCGCGGCTCATTTTTCCCGCAACAAACGCGCTGCCCGACGGGCCGCCAGTCTTATACGTCTGCACCGTGAAGGTAATCGTCCCCGTCGGCGTAACCTGAACCGGTGTTGGCGTACAGCTCATATCGTCCTGCGGCAGCACATTGCACGTCACCTGAATCTGCCCGCTGTAGCCCGCCAGTCCCGCAACAATAAATGCCGCCTGCCCTGAATCTCCCTGTGGAATCGTCAGGCTCGCCGGCGGCGTCACCGGAGCAATCGTGAAATCCTGCACCGTCACCATCACAGCATTCGATGTCCCCGGCGCAAAATACGAGTCCCCCACATAAACAGCCGTGATCGTGTCCTGCCCGGCAGACAGCGTTGCAATCGTGAAAGTGGCAGTCGAACTGTTTCCAAGCGCAGTCATCAGCGTCCCGGTGCCAATCACTGTCGTGCCGTTGTAGAAAGTCACCATTCCGGTGGGGTTCTGCTCGTACGTAACAGGCGGCGTGCTGACCGGCGTCACCGTCGCCGTAAAGTTGATGGCCTGCCCCGGTCCCGCAGCCGTCGGCGCCGCGGTCAGCGTTACCGTATCCGGCAGCAGCGATGCCGTCAGGCTCACAGCGTTCGAGGTGCTGCCCGCATAATTGGTATCGCCAGAGTAAACAGCAGTGACCAGATGCGACTTCGTGGTATCGAGCATGATGTTCGACAGCGTAGCGCTGTAGGAACTCACCTGCTGCGTTCCCAGCAGAGTCGTCCCGTCATAAAAGCTGACTGTGCCGGTCGGCGCAGTTGACGTGGAGACGCCCGAAGCGGCATTGACGACCGCCGTCAGCGCCACTGGAATGCCCTTCTGCAGCGTGGCCGGTTCAGCAGTAAGCGTGGTGGTCGAGGCAAATTTGGAAACAGTGATAGTAACCGCTGGCGAGGTCGAAGCCTCATAGTTATCGTCGCCGTTGTACACCGCCTGCAGGGCATGCGAGCCCGCGGCAGGAGCCGTAATGCTGAAGGATGCCGCGGTGACACCGCCCGCGGTTGCCAGTGCCGCTGTCCCGGTTGCCTTGCCGTCTACATTCAGTGTGACCGCGCCGGTGGGGTTATCCTCACCGGCCGGCGGCGTACCCACCGTGACAGGCACAGAAACCGCAAGGCTTGCGCCTCCAACGGGAGTCGTCGTAGCAGGCGTCACGGTAAGCGATGTGGTGCTCTTTTCCATCGTCACCACAACCTGCTGCGAATCTTTCGCGGCATAGTTCGAGTCACCGGAATAGCTGGCGATCACATTGTTGCCGCCAATCTCCAGTCCCGAAGTTACGGCCAGAATCGCCGTCCCCGTGCCGTCCAGTTGCACCGGGCTGCCCGTAAGCTGCGCGCCGGTTGTCGCATTGGTAAAGGTGACGCTCCCGGTCGGCGTGGCTCCGCCGGTGTTCGAGATCACCACGCAAGTAAAGGTGACCTGCGCGGAGGGATTATATGTATCGTTGGCGACCGTGGGACTAAAGGTAAGCGAAACCGTAGTATCGCCCGCGCCATTCGCGTCAGGATTTTGCGCAAAACTGCTGGTCGTCGTCGCCATATAGGCGACGGCAAGCAACGCAGCCATCCATCCCAAGTTCTTTCTCAGTGCCATTCTCTGTTCAGGTGCGCCTGACGGTTGCAACGGCTTCTATTGTCGGATGAAAAAGCCCTTTGATGCCTACTATTTTCGTGGATCGGTGCCTGTCTGGCACTGATTGTAGCGTGGCTGCCTGCAATGCAGGCTTCATCGTCAAACAGTTATCATTGGAAAGGAGCCTTTTCCAACAATGATTCGTCGTCTTGCCTGCTTTGCTCTTGTTCTGCTTTCGTGCGCTGCCGTATCTGCCCAGACTCCCGACCAGCCAGCCGCGCCGGCAACTCCGCAGATAGCTGGAGTCGCATCCGCCGCTGGCCCGGAGCTGATCGAGTTTCAGAAGGTCGAAGACTCGTGGGCTATGTCCATTAACAGTCGCGATCAGTATGGGTTGGAGCTGGTGCTCTCGCCCTTATATGTGGATATTGCCGCCAGCGGCGACGTGACCACCCGAAATCAGCAACTGGCGCAGATCATCAACGGCGATGACAAGACGATGCACATCGATCTGCGCGCCATCACCGTCCGCACGCTCGGCGATGTGGCCGTTGTGAACGGTACTTATACGCTGCACCACAAGGGCGCAACCGGACCCGTGGACGAGAAAGGCATCTTTACCCACGTCTTCCAGCGTGTGCACAATAGCTGGCTCTGCATCAACGCCCAGCGCACAGTTCTGCGCGAAGATGGGCCGCAAGCCAAGCCAAAGAAAAAATCCGACGCGGATCTGCCCTTCCACATTCCCATCTTCAGCAAGAACTAGCCGGGAAGGCCAGCCTTTTCAGGTCGCCGAGCCCCCTGTATCTTAATCGACACGTGCACCAGGCTCAGCGCCGCCGGAGTCACACCCGGAATCCGGCTGGCCTGCCCAATGGTGCCTGGCCGCACGCGCTCCAGCTTCTCCTGCATCTCCCGTGAGAGGCCACTGATGATGCGGTACTCCAGCCATGCGGGAATCTGTACGGACTCCGCCGCCTTGAGCTTCTCAATGGACTTGCGCTGCTGGTCCAGGTACCCCGCAAACTTGATCTCCGTCTCCACCGCCCGAGCCTCGTTGCGAAACACCGCCCGAGCGACCACGTCCTGCTCGTCTGCCTGATCTGGAGCAATCACAGACTCCAGTTCCGGCTGCATCTTCAGCCCTTCTCGCACAGCACGCAGCACCAGCTCGATAGTCACTTCAGGGCGCTTCAGTAATTGTGCCCAGGTCTGTCCTGCCACAGAGGTCAAATTCTCCAGCCCAGCCGCGCGCAATCCAGCTTCGTCCACCTTCTTCGTCGTCAGCAGTTTGTCCAGCGCCGCCATCCGGGCCTGCTTCTGCTCAAACTCCGCCCACGCCGCATCGCTAATCAGGCCCAGCCTGCGCCCATACGGCGTAAGCCGACGGTCCGCATTGTCAATTCGCAGATGCAGCCGGAACTCCGCCCTTGAGGTAAACATGCGGTACGGCTCGTTGGTTCCCTTTGAAATCAGGTCGTCGATCAGGATGCCGGTATAACCCTCGGTCCGGTCCATGGTGAATGGCGGCTCACCCTTCACCCAAAGCGCCGCGTTGATACCTGCCATCAGGCCCTGGCACGCAGCCTCTTCATAGCCGCTGGTCCCGTTAATCTGGCCCGCCAGATACAGACCCTCCATGCTTTTTACGGATAAAGCGCGGTCGAGCTCCGTCGCATCCACACTGTCGTATTCAATGGCGTAGCCGGGCCGCAGCATCTCCGCCTCATCCAGCCCAGGAATCGACCGCACAATCTGCCATTGCACCTCCATCGGCAGCGAGGTAGACATCCCATTGACATAAACCTCATGCGTATTGAGCCCCTCAGGCTCAAGAAAGAACTGGTGTTGCGTCTTGTCCGGAAATTTTACGATCTTGTCTTCAATCGACGGGCAATACCGTGGCCCAACGCCTTCAATCTGGCCCGAATACATCGCTGAGCGATGCACATTCTCACGGATCACCCGCAGCGTCTCCGGCGTGGTGAAGGCAATATGGCAGCTCACCTGCGGCTGCGCAATCTTCTTCGTGCGGAAGCTGAAAGGCGTTGGCTCGGCATCGCCCGGCTGCTCCTCAAACTGGTTCCACTTGATGGTTCGCCCATCCAGCCGCGGAGGCGTGCCGGTCTTCAGCCGAGTCGTCCGCAAACCCAGACGCCGCAGCGCCTCTCCCAGCAGCACGGACGCGGGCTCTCCAGAACGCCCTGCCGGATAGCGCTCCTCGCCACAGTGAATCAGTCCGTTCAGGAACGTGCCGGTCGTAATAATCGTTGCCCCAGCCAAAAGCTGTCGTCCATCCCGCAGCTTCAGCCCCAGCACCCGGCGCTTTTCCTGATCCCTGATCCCTGTTCCCTGATCCCTCTCGTCCTGTTCCGTAGGAGACAGGACGAGATCCACGACTTCCGCCTGTCGGATGTGCAGCCCCGCCTGACTCTCCAGGACTTCCCGCATCTTCACGCGATACAGCGCCTTATCGCACTGCGCCCGCGGACTCCACACCGCCGGCCCGCGCGACGTATTCAGCAGCCGGAACTGGATTCCGACAGCATCCGCAACCTCGCCCATAATCCCGCCCAGGGCATCCACCTCGCGCACCAAATGGCCTTTGGCCACGCCGCCAATGGCCGGATTGCAGCTCATCTGCGCAATCAGGTCGAGATTCATCGTAATAAGCGCCGTCTTCAGGCCCATCCGGGCAGCCGCCATCGCGGCCTCGCAACCGGCGTGCCCCGCGCCCACCACCGCAATGTCGTATTGTTCCGTAAAAGCCATTCCAGACTCTTATTCTACGGACTCACAGATTTTTCTGCGCTGATTCCATGCGAATTGACCGGGCTACCTACGGCGGGAAACCCCGAAGCCACTGGAAAAAATCTCGCCTTCGGCATACTATCCTCGCAATGCACGCCACAATCCCGCTCAGGGAGGCCACTCGCCGCATGGGTTCAACGCACTGCAATTGGGAGCAACAGCCCGTTCTGCCTATTTCCCACGTTTCTCAATCCCCGGAAGAGCTTCAGGAAGAAGCCCGCAAGATTCGCCGCCTGCAGATGGTAGTGAACATGGTTTATCAGGTCGTCGCGCAGGATTCCTCGCTCTCGGTCGAGCAAGCCTCCGAGATGGTGGCAGATACGCGTCGCCTTGCCCTGGGCTTGTTTCCAGACAAAGAGTTGGCCTTCAACCTGATCTTCTGGCCCAGGCTGCAGCGGCTCATGCGCGAGCGCTACCGAATGCAATGAGGCTTACTTATTGTCCATCGCGGTGAGCTGGAAGGTAATGGTGCCCCAGAACCCCCGCGCCCGCATCTGCACTGGCAGGTGCCGGTCATCATCCGTGTACCAGATCCAGATGTTGCCGCGGTTTTTCACCACGCCCGCGTCGGCCGTAGGCTGCACACGCACGGTCTTGAATGTGCCGAGCGGTGTCTTGATCTGCTCGTGGCCCTCTACTTTGAGCGTCACCGGCACCGTGTGCGTTGCATCCACCAGCGGAATCACAAAGTTCTGCCCCACATCCATCGGCTGTGAAGCCGCATAAAACATTCCCGACAGCAGATCCGTCAGGCACCCGCCGGCAATCGGCTGCTCAATGTGCTTCGTCTGCCCGTTGACCAGATTCTTCTCATCCAGAATGGACTTTGAGCTGCCATAATCCAGCCGCAGCGTCGAATTCACCTGCCGCCGCCCCTCCACCGTCTGCTTGTCAAACTCGTAGGAGCATCCCTTCGCCCGATCGAAATTCGACTGGAACTTATCGCTCACATGAAACAGTAGATTGATCGCGCCCAGCGTGTCCGCTGTGACAGAAATCTTCTCCCGGTCTCCCGCCGACTCAAAATGCACCACAGCCGTCGCCGCCGGAAAAACCCTCCAGTCCACCGAGTAGGTCAAATTCTGCTTTTGCGGAAAGCTGAAACCCGGCTTAGGCGGCGGAAGTGCGGCAGTCTGCTGCCCGAAGATGGGGGCGGCAAGCGCAAAAATACAAAAAAAACAGGCTGGAACCCTTGTATGCTTCGTCACCGGCGCTTTTCAGGCTCCTTAACAAATTTGACGTGGTCATTGGACGATTGCCGTATGGAATCGTTCATGGCCGTCCGCGCAAAAGCTCGCTCAGCGCTGGCCGGAGGAAAGCCAGGCTCAAATACAAACAAATTGCTCCCAAAAGAGCATTGTACTCGCGATGTTTGAGGTAAAGAGCCAGAGTAAAGCTGCCTCGCTCGCCTTCCTGGGTAGTGCGTGCCAAAGTGATACGCGGGATCAAACGCGGAACCTGCCGGCAGTAATCATCAAAGCCCGGAAATGTGGCCCGGAGAAATCGCTCTTCGGAGACGATAACCGGGACATAAATGGCTACAAACATGATGGTTAGCGCCAGCGCGATTGCCCAGCTCCCGATCGCGACGGCAAAGCCCGCTGCAATCAGGATGGAGCCGAGATAGAGCGGGTTTCTTACCCACGCATAAGGCCCGGTGGTCGTAAGCTCCTGATTTTTCTTTACGTATCCTGAGGCGTAACCGCGCAGCCACAGACCCGGAATCACAAGCGCGAGGCTCCAGGCCACGGCTCTGGGATCGGGTTCACGCCGCCATAGCTCGAAGAGATAGAGCGCAGCCGTGGCAAACCCGAGAGGTACGCGAACTCTCCGCGCAACGCGCTGCCAGCGGGCAATCCAGTCGTTCCCGCTTGTTTTATTCCCGCTCATCGCACTGCCTCCCCGTTGCGAACTCCGCCCCGCAGCTCGTCTGCCGCCTGCAGCACTTCCTCCGGCTGAATCGTGAGCAACCCAGCCTCTGGCTCCGCGCGCCGGGTGTGGTCGCGGCGGCTTTCAGCGCTTCGCAGCACGCGGAAACGCGTGCCAAAGGGCCCATTTCGCGCCGGGTCGGTGGGTCCAAAGATGCCTACGACCGGCTTACCAAGCGCGCAGGCTAAATGAAGCGGGCCGGTATCGCCTGCAACGGCAAGACTTACCCGCCGCGTGAGTGCAATCAGTTGGCTCAGCGAGCAGGTTGCCGGCAGAGCCGCGCCGCCCGATTGCATGCGAATGGCTTCTGCAAGTTCTTCCTCACCGGGTCCTGCATTCACAACTACAGAGAAGCCGCGCTTGGCCAGTCCACGAGCCACCGCCGCATAGCGCCCTACCGGCCAGCGCTTGGCGCCCCAGCCGGCCCCGGGATTGAGAAGGGCGAGCGGGCGAGCGGCGTATTCCGAGCCCGAGTTTTGGCCTGTGCCGAGTAGCGCATCGCACCAGGTCTCCGCCTCCGGATCGACAGGCAGGAGCGGCAGCATCGGTTGCAGGGTGTCACCGGCCACGGCGGAGGCCACTTCAATATCCTGCTCAATGACGTGTACCCCGCGCGTCTCCACCCGCTCAGTAAAGAGCCACTTTGCCGCAGGCTCGCGCGGAACTGCCTCACCAATGACCCGCCTGCATCCAGCCAGACGCCCGATCATTGCCGAGCGGATCGCGCCCTGAAAATCGAGAACCGCATCGTAGCGGCCTGCGCGCAGGTCGCGCCGCAAACCACTGATCTTACGGAGGGTGTTTCCGCTCAACGGGCTGCGCGCCCACGCCTTTACTGCCGCGGGATGGATGTTATCCACGAGCGGCTGAGCGGGCCCGCGCTCAACCCGGGTTTCGGCTCCAGAATTGGCTGTCAGCAGAGGCGCCCAGGCCGGCTCAACCACCCAGTCGATCTGCCAACCCGGATGCGTCTGGCGAAGCGCCGTGACTGCGGGAAGAGCATGAAGAATGTCCCCCATGGCGCCCAAACGGACCACGAGCAGGCGAAACTGGGACTGCGTACGCAAGTTTCCATTTTCTCATAGGGAGCGATCTGCTTCGGCGCTCCGGATCTTGCCGATCAGCCAGTCGATCGCTGCCGATTCGTTCTCGATCCCGGTTCTCAAAGGGACGGTTTTCAGCGGCAGGTCATTGGCCATTTTGCCCAGCCGAACGGCATCCTTCTCTGTGGTGAGCAGGGTGGACGATCCGGTGCTCTGGAGAGCAGCCCGCAGCTTCTGGAGATCGCTTTGCGTGTAGGTGTGGTGATCTGGGAAGGGAATTCGTTCAGTGAGTTGCACCCCGGCAGCTTCCAGCCCCGCGAAGAACTGTTCCGGACGCGCGATGCCGCAGAAGGCGACTGCTGGGCCAATCATGGCGGGCACGTCCATGCGGCGATGCAGCTTCCAGACGGGCCCAGTCCAGCCCCAGCTTCGCAGCTCGGCTTCCAGAGCGGACTGATCTGCGGGAATTGCCACCACATCGGCTCGCTTGATCGCGTTTCGTTCTTCTCGGAGATTGCCGGCGGGCAGAAGCTGGTCCCGCCAGTCGTGCTCGTCCAGCAGCACAATGTCTACGTTCCGGTAAAGCTGGCGGTGCTGAAAGCCGTCATCGAGTAAATGCACCGCAGGTCCATCCGGCTTCTGTTCCGACTCTGCCAGTAGCCCGGCTTCATACCGTTCCGCATCCACATACACCGGCACCCCGGCCTCTCGTGCAATCAACACCGGCTCATCCCCAAAGTGCTGCGCACTGCCTTGTTTTTGGACGAGTGCAGTGCCGCTGTCGGCACGGCCATACCCTCGCGAAAGCACATCCACATGGAAGCCCCTCGCCATGAGTGCTCGCGCGAGCGTAATTGTCAGTGGTGTCTTGCCCGCGCCGCCCGTCGAGAGATTTCCAATGCTCACCACGGGCCATTCCAGTTCCCATTCCACTTCGCGTCCCGATGCCAGTCGCCGCTCGCGCAGAGCCAACCCGAGCCGGTAAAGCGGCATGAACGGGGCAAGCCATGCGCGCGTGAACTGATTCATGCGTTTTTCTCCAGAAGGCTGCGGATCGCCGCAACGCTGCGGGCTGTTGCGCCGGCTTGACGCTCAAAGGCCTCGCGTGCGCGGGCTCCCATCGCCTCAGCTACCGGGTGATCGTTCAGGAGTTCGATCAACACAGCAGCGAGCGCGCCCCTATCGGCGATGCGAATGGCGTCGTGGCTGCGCAGGTCGTCTACCATCGCGCGGAAGTTATCGTAGTTTGGTCCCGTCACAATCGGCACTCCAAACTGCGCCGGTTCCAGTGGATTATGCCCACCGGCGGCAACGAGACTGCCACCAACAAAGGCGACCGAGGCCAGGGAGTAGACCGTGGCCAACTCTCCAATCGTATCCAGAAGAATAATCTGACCGGCATGCAGTGACCCAGAAGAATGGTTCTTCCAAACCGAACGTCTGATCCAGCGATGTCTTGAAGCATCCAGCAGCGCTTCTACTGTACCGAAGCGCTCCGGATGACGTGGCGCAAGAATGAGGGCGAGATTGGGATCGGCGGTGAGTAGTTGAGGCCAGGCTTCGAGAAGAGCGGATTCTTCTCCTTCGAGCGTGCTGCCCGCGGCGACGAAGCGCAGATTTGCCCCGCGAGTCTTAATTTCGCTGGTCACCGTTGATTCGCTGCTGGCGCGCACGTCAAACTTGAGATTTCCTGCCACCGCAACCCGGTCCGACGCACAGCCGATCACCTTGAGCCGGTCAGCGTCCAGCTCGCTCTGCGCCAGCACCAGGCTGAGCCGCGAAAGGAGCGGCTTCCAAAGGCTGCGCAGTGCCCGATACCGGGGCCAGGAGCGGTCTGAGATGCGCGCATTGACGACAGCGACCGGAATCCCGCGCCGGAAGCAGCCATTGAGCAGGTTCGGCCAGAATTCCGTCTCGGCGAGAATCAGCATCCTGGGTTGGATGGTATTGAGATAGGCTCGGATGGCCCATGGCAGATCGAGTGGGCAGTAGAAGACGCGATCAGGTCCAAAGCGTTCGCGCGCAAGAGCCTGGCCGGTGCGGGTTGTCGTTGAAATCATCAACCGATGATTGGGAAATGCGGCATCGAGTTCGCTGACCAGACGAGAGACGGCCAGCACCTCGCCTACTGAGACCGCGTGCAGCCAGATCACGGGTTTACCATCTAAGCTAAGCCCTTGCGGAACACGTCCAAGTCTCTGCCAGATTCCGCTGCGGTACTTCTCTGTCGTGGCAATGCGCCAGAGCCACCAAGGCAGGCCAAGGATGAGCGTAGCGAGCAGGGCGAGATTATAGAAAAGCAGAATCATCAGCTACGAATTTCGCCTTCTTTCGGTCTAATCCATCAAATGATACAGTCGATGGCGATGAGAGTTTCGCGCTTGCTTCCGTTGATTGCCCTGGTTGCAGTGCTGTGGTTTTCTCCGGCGGTTGAGGCGAACGATCACGCGCAACCGCCAATACAGTCGGCCACCACCTTTGCCGCTGTGGAAGTGCATCCGGATGAGAAGGTGGCGATTGCCGCTGAGCCGTATGACACCAAGGAGAAAGAGGCGCTCTTTCGCGTGGATTATCTGGCGCACGGCGTGATGCCGGTGCGGCTGATTGTGACCAACAACGGCGACAAACCGATTTCGCTGCGGGACGCGCGTATTCTCTTCGAGACCGCGGGCGGGGATCGCATTCAGACGGCTGAACCGGAGGATGTGGAACGGCTGATGACGCGCAAGGAACGCCAGGGCGGAAAGATTCCCATGCCCGGGCCAATTCCTGCGATCAAGCTTAAAGCAAAGGCCAGCAACAAGGACATTGAGGACGACTTCAATACCTTTGAGTACGGAGCGCTTGTTGTAGAGGCGCATACCACGCGCGCCGGATTTCTCTTTTACGATGTGTCACAGTTGGACCACCCGCTGAAAAACGCCAAGCTCTACCTGTATAAGCTGCGGAATTCCGAAGGCGACGAGCTGTTCTACTTCGAGATTCCTTTCGACAAGTATCTGCAGTCGAAATCCAGCCAGATGAACTGAGTGCTGCGCGCACGGCGAACTGCGCTTCGCACAAATGGGGAAGTCATCGCCAACGACTACTCGTAATAACTTGCTGACGTCGTGTCCGTTTCCCAGATGGTGCATTCCTTGACGCGCACGCGGCCAGAGGTCATCTCGCGGAGTTGTTCGCTGGTCTGGTCGTAGAAGTAGCGGGCCAGATTTTCCGCTGACGGATTGATCTCCGTGAATGGCTCCAGGTCATTCAGCATCTGGTGGTCGATGCGATCGATGACCGGGCGCATGACGTGCTTGAGCTGCTTGAAGTCGAGGAGCAGGCCGGTCTGATCCAGATCTTTGCCGATCAGTGTGACGCGCACCTTGTAGTTGTGCCCGTGAGGGTTTTCGCAGCGGCCGTGATAGTTGCGGAGGTAGTGGCCGGAGGAAAAACTCGCATCTACTGTGACTTCATACATGGCTCGTCTTGTACTCGCGGGAAAAGCGTTCCTGCTTCGATTTTAGTAGTTCTTGCCCCGGCGTTTTTGCCGCGTAGCCAGGCGGGCTTCTTCGCTGCGGCGGTCTACCTGCTCAAAGAGATGGCTCATGGTGCCGATGAGCGCTGAGGCCAGGCCCGCGAGGAGCAGCAGAAGGGCGACTGTGCGCCATAGAGAGCCGTTGGCCGGCAATCCCGGCTGAAAACCGGACGGAATGAGCGACATGCCGCCCGCGATCAGCGCGAAGAAGACCAGAACCGCGGCGAGGATGTAAAAGTTGCGGGACATGACTCCAATTACCTGAAGCCCACACAAAGAGGGCCTTTTGTCATTGTATGACTCCGTCAAACGAGTTGACATAGAGCCCGAAGATTTCTACCCTCACCACATGGAACTGCACCTTCAGGATCGTCAGTCTGCGGAACTCGCTATTCTCGCTTCGCGTACCGGGCGCACTCCGGACGAGCTGGTCGAAGAGGCCGTGGATCGGTTGCTCGCGCAGGACGCGTGGTTTGGCGAACAGGTTCAGGTCGCTATTGACCAGATTGCGCGCGGCGAATTCCTCTCCGAAGAAGAGATGGATGTCCGCGTCGCGCGGATGCTTAATCGGTGAGACAACTGCGCTGGGCTCCAGCGGCGGCAAGCGATCTTGAATCTATCGACCGCTATCTCGATCAGCACTTCCCTGCGTATCGGACACAAACCATTCAGCGACTGTATGACGCTACGCGCTCACTCAAAGCTCATCCGCACAAAGGACGCGTTGGCCGCAAATCAGGGACTCGGGAGCTTGTTCTTGTACCGCTTCCTTAACTGCTTATCTATTCCGTGGATGAGCAGTTGATCCACATTCTCCGCATTCTTCATGCAGCTCAGGATTGGCCCACGCCAGAAGGGCCGCGTACATCCTAAACCAGTCCTGACAACGCAACTGAATCGACGATCTGGACGCCGGCGGCGGCAAATTCAGCTTCCATGCGGGCGACGGAGCCGTGGAGGTCGATGGCGCGGCATGCGTCGCGGAGGATGACGGCTGGCAGGCCGAGGCGGCGGGCGTCGAGCGCGGAGAATCCTACGCAGTAGTCGAAAGCGAGGCCCGCTAAGAAGACGCGGGTGAGGCCGCGCTCGTGGAGATAGCCTGCGAGGCCGGTGGGTGTGGTGCGGTCGTTCTCGAAGAAGGCGGAGTAGGAGTCGATCTCCGGGCGGAAGCCTTTGCGGAGGATCAGCTCGGCCTGCGGGAGATTGAGATCGGGATGAAACTCAGCGCCGGGGCTTGCCTGGATGCAGTGATCCGGCCAGAGAGTTTGTGGACCGTAGCTCAGTTCGATCTGCTCGAAGGGCTGTTTGCTGGGGTGTGACGAGGCGAATGATTGATGCGCTGCGGGATGCCAGTCCTGGGTGAGGATTAGGTGGTTGAAGAGTGGGGCGATGCGCTGGATGATCGGGACGACTTCGTCGCCGCCTGCTACGGCCAGTTGGCCACCTGGGCAGAAGTCGTTCTGGACGTCGATGACGATCAATGCGTCGTGGAAAGTAATTTTCATCCGTTCCCGTTGATAGGCTCTTGTAGCTGAAAGAAGGAGTCTCCGCTGGAACTTGCGCCATTCTGCACGCCGCTGACTTTCCAATCGGAGACTCGTTGTAGTGCAACAGCGTCGATTGTATTGAGGATGCCCTCCTCTTCAAGAAAGCTGTCGAACGTCGAGCCGCTGTGGTCGAATGCAGGCTTGTTTTGAGCGTTCAATGCGTCCCCTTTGCTTTCTCTCTCGTGGAGAAACGCACTGGCATTCGATTCACGCACAAAGTCTCGAATCTTCTTTGGCTCGCTCTAGGTACGAAATCAGATCGATTTCCTCTGCCGTTTTGTGTCGCTTTTGCTTGAGCAGCCTTCCAAAATTTCTTTCGGGCGATCGGGCAATCATAATCCAATGATTTGTTGTTCCATTGAACATGCAGATGCTCCGTGCCGAAGCATAAAATCCTGGCACGTCTTTGCCATTTGCGTAGATTCCCCAGTGATCATCGTCAATCACATCAATTCCTGCAATCAATTTCATCACATCGTTTGGTTGAACCGTCGTATCGCAATTATGAACCGAGATCATGTGCCACACGCCAGCATTCCAGAAAGACAGATACACCCCCCAAACTTCATACCTGTTTCGATAATGAGCTGGCTCCCATTTTGTCAGACGCACAGATTTCAGGGCCTCGTGTGTTGCCAACAAATTCTCATGCATTTTCGTACCTCCGTCTGCATAAAATCGAATCATATTTTCCGGGGCGAAGTCAAGAGTTAAGCTGTTTATTTTAAAAGACTTATGTCGCGCGCATATGCGCGCGTAGTACGCGTAGACGTATTCCTACGCGAATCGCGCACGCGCGCGAATACCACATAAGAGCGTTTTCTTGTACTGGAAAATAGCGAGAAATATTCAGAAGCTAATCTAGATATCGGAGATAGTTCCTACAAATTGACAAAGAACTGTTCTACGTCGCGGATCTCGGTGGTGACGCGGTAGGGTGGCAAAGATTGCAGGAAGGCCTGGCCGTAGCGCTGGCGGCGGATGCGCGGGTCGAGGAGGACGAGGACGCCGCGATCTTCGAGCGAGCGGATGAGACGGCCGAAGCCTTGCTTGAGTGTTAGTACGGCTTCGGGGACCTGGTAGTCGAAGAAGGGCTTGCCACCGGCTTCTTCAATGGCTTTCATGCGGGCCTGGACGACGGGGTCGTTGGGGACGGCGAAGGGCAGGCGGTCGATGATGACGCAGCTCAGTGCTTCGCCTTGCACGTCTACGCCCTGCCAGAAGCTGGAGGTGCCGAAGAGGACCGCGTTTGGCGTCATACGGAACTCGTCCAGGAGGGCATGGCGCGGAGCGGTGCCATGAAGCAGGATCGGGTAATCGAGCACCGGCAGAAGGCGCTCGTAGAGGTCGCGCATCTGGTTGTAGCTGGTGAAGAGGCAGAAGGCGCGGCCTTTGGTGATGTCGAGGACGCGGCGGATGCAGTCGGCGGCCATGGCGGGGAAGTCCGGCTCGCGCGGGTCTGGCATCTCGGGCGGCAGGTAGAGCATGGCTTGTTCGCCGTATTTGAAGTGCGAGGGAATGACGAGCTCGCGTGCGCCTTCGAGGCCGAGTCTGCGCTCCAGATGCTCAAAGCCACCCTGCACGGTGAGCGTGGCTGAGGTGAGGACGACTGTTGGGATTGGTTCAAAGACCAGCTCGCGGAGTAGCTCGGAGACATCGATGGGCGTGGCCTGGACGAAAGTAGTTCGGTTGCCGGTGTTGCGGCCGCCTGAGGCGCGGCGTTCGAGCCAGTAGACGAGATTTGCGGCGTCTGACTCCATGACGAATTCAAGCTCGCCGCGGAGGCGGGCGATGCGCTTGCGCAGGCCGGGGACTTCGTCGGCTTTGACGCCTTCGAGATCGGCTTCCATGCGCTGGAGCGTGGCGCGGACGCTGAGGTAGAGGTCGCCGGAGGTTTCGAGGAACTCTTCGCGCTGGGCGAAGGGCTGGCGTCCGTCGCCGATGGGCAGGGCGGAGAAGAAGAGGCGGGCGCGGTCGCGGAGCTGCTGGGTTACGCCCGTGATCATGCCAGAGCCTTCCTTGCCTCGTAGCTGCACATCGAGGTCGCGGGCCAGCTCTTCGAATCGGATGTTCGAGACCGATAGACCGAAGTAACTGGAGGCGATCTCTTCGAGCTCGTGGGCTTCGTCGAAGATGACTGCGGCGGCTTCCGGGAGTATGCCTGCGTCGGGTGCGCCGGCGGCTTCGCGCTTGACGGAGAGATCGGCGAAGAAGAGATGGTGGTTGACGATGAGGATGTCAGACTCAAGAGCCTTGCGGCGCATCTCCGTGATGAAGCAGCGCTGATAGCTGGGGCAGGTCTGGCCGAGGCATGCTTCTGAGCGGGCGTCGAGCTTGTGCCAGAGGGCGCTGGACTCGGGCAGGCCGGAGAGCTCGGCGCGGTCGCCGGTTTCGGTGGTCTGTTCCCACTCGGCGATCTGGCGGTACTGGTCGATCTCTTCGAGGCCGTTGAGGATGGGCTGATCGCGGAGCTGGACGAGCTTGTGGCGGCAGAGATAATTGGCTCGGCCTTTCATGTAGCAGACGTTCAGATCGCCTAAGAGCGACTCCAGGAAAGGGATGTCGCGGAAATAGAGCTGATCCTGTAAAGCTTTGGTTCCAGTGGAGATAATGACGCGCTGGCCGGTGCGGAGCGCGGGCAGAAGGTAGGCCAGAGTTTTGCCGGTGCCGGTGCCGGCTTCGACGATGAGATGGCGGCGCTCGGAGAGCGCCTGCTCGATGGCTTTGGCCATCTGGAGCTGGCCGGGGCGGTATTCAAAGGGCAGTTTGGACTGCGCGAGGATGCCGCCGGGCGAGAAGAACTCGTGCAGCGTGGGTAGCGCGCGCTTTTGGGTTGTTGTCGGGGGCATCGGCGGTTGTTTTCATCATACGAGGACCGCCGCGTTCTTACAGATTTACAGAATTGCAGATTCTGGTCGTAAGGGGGGGGAGGGGGTACGCCTTCGCGCTTACAGATTTACAGATTCTGGTGGCAAACAGGGGGGAGGGGGGCTCTGCCTTTCCGCATTTTCACTAACGGGCGCGGCTCAAGCAATAGATATTCCTGCGGTGCTGTTCCGTAGCTAGATTTTCGGCTTCGAGCTCGACGCTGAATTCGCCCAAGGGGCGGAAACGGTCTTCGAATGTGCGGCCTTGAGGAATAGCCTCGGCAGGATCTTTCCGGGTGGTGAGGAGCAGGGCGCGGATCATGGCGGAGACGGTCATATTTCGCTTTGCGGCGGCGAGGCGGGTGTGCTGGTAGAGCTCGTCTGAAACCTGGATGGTGATGTTCGGCATGGTGGCTCCTATGTGGATGTGTGAGGAAAAGAAAAAGGCCCGATTCCGGGATGGGATCGGGCCTATTTCTACTGCTGAATATGAGTGTTTCAGAAAACCCGTTAATTCTGTGCAAATTTTCTTTGGGTGGGGACGTTACGAAAGGGAGGTGGACTTTGGTAATGGGGGAAAGACGGGGACTATTGGGATTTAGAGCTTATCCTTAAATAGTGTACTGAGTTGATTCCTGTGGAGGATGGTTTGTCGCATGCAGCATTTGTTTGAACGATGCTCAGATTCATGGCGCAAATCAAATCGAGGATCATATCCGA
>NZ_JBEKYX010000077.1:0-20919 GCF_049510455.1 Occallatibacter sp.
GGAAATAAATCCACCACGAGAGTAAAAATTCCCAGAACAGGGCACAAAAATATTCCCATATATATGCAAATGCCCCGTTTCCTTCTTTCGGCATAGGGTGACGGTAGATATGAATTCCATCTGTAAACTCATAACCCTTTGTATAACCTTTGTATTTGGGAGATAAAACTGTCACGTCGTAGTTTGCTTCGCGTAACGCAAGCGCTTCTTTCCAGACACGTGGATCCAGAGGAACGGGTGCGTTTTCAACAATGATGAGAACTTTCCGGTTCACACACACCTCGAGTGGTTAAGAATTTTCCTGTAAAGCCCTGCAAGGGTACAAAGCATAGCGGGCTGCCACCATACAAAGGAGGAGCTTTGTTCGCTAATTGCAGTTTTCAAAGTTGGTCCAGTCTTGAAAAGGCGGTAGTTTTGAGCAAAAGCATCACCGATGCTGGGAAGGAGGTTTTGCCGATGAAGAAGAATTTTTTGCAGAGCAGATTCGCACGGAGGCATCAAGAAGCAGATGTACTGCCGCTGGAAAGGGAGGGAGACGTATCGCAGCGGTGATGAAGGTCGGCTTCTACCGTCCAGCAAAGACTACCAGAAATGCCTTCTGTGTGTCATTCAATGGAACCTTCCGGTTACAATGTTTGGACACGAACTGGCTCTAATCGCTGAAACAGGCAAGATAGATTATCGAGGCCTGCGCGAGGAATACAGTACGAGTTGTATCTGCAGAGTTCCAGTCGACTGTACGCGTGTAGAATTGGCCAGTCAGATCGCGGCTAGCCGCGATCTGACTGAAACAAAACAGGCCAGGAATTTACCCTCTAACTGGTACTGCTTTTCACGCCCTTCAACTGGTGTAGGAAACTAGGCCCTTCGAAACAGCACTACACTTACACTCAAGTCACTAAAGTTATTGATTCGGCTGCGGTGAAATGTTGCCATTTATGTTACTTGGAGGAGAAAGTGGCGCCGACGCCGACGCGGAATCATTGGCATAACAACTAGCCCGGTTAAACGTTAGCACTGGACCTGTGCCATCCGGCGTGCCGCCCATTGTGTTCAGATAGCAGAGCATAGCTGGATTTGCGTATGCATAGCCGCCATTCGCTGCTTGACTAGTTCCTCCACTGCACTGCGAAGAATTTGCAACAACGGAATACTTGTATGTTCCGCTGGAACAAACCGATAAGCCGCCTCCGCTCACGTCCGGACCGATTGCTGGATAGGGAGGGCATGTGCCGGTCGTCGGATTCTTCCAGAATGAAAGGCCGGTGCCGCACGATGCAAAGTTGCCGGTGACGCCATTGTAGAAGCTTGATGGCAATCGGGACTGCCCTGAGTTTGTATCACCAGAGGTTGGAACACTGTTAGGGTAATAGGTGTCTGTAGTTGGAATCTCAGAACCCACAACAGCGGTACCGCCGCTTCCAACTCCTAGTCCACTCGTCGGAAGATAAAAAGAGAAGCTTGACGCGCTTGATGCTGTAACTACACCTGTTGCATTGTAGCCAGAGACAGAGTTACCTGAAATTGTCACGGTGTTGGGATAGTAGCCCGATCCTATACCGGGATTAAGGGTGCTGGAACAGGTCACTGTATTTCCGCTTTGTGCGCAACTGGAGACATTGGAACTCGCGCCGCCACATGTGCTGCCCCAACCTGTGTCAGACGAATTTCCACACCAATGCACTGCCTTGGTGACTACATCGTAGTTTCCCCATAACATCGTCGTTGGCAGCGTCAGCATATCGTTAAGCGAGCCACTCACATCTATTTTGCCATGCGTGTTACCAGACCAACCGATGTCATACACATGCGTCCACACGTCTTGCGATACATCCGGACACCACATTTGCGTCGGAGAACTTGGACTGCATCGATACGTACTGTGATGCAATGGATTCCCAAGCACATTTCCGATTACGTTGTAGTAGCGCGAGAATGCAGCTAGGTGAATAGCTTCTGCATTATCGATCGGCATCGTTCCATTGTTTGACTCGAAACCGTTAAAGTAATTACGGAAGATTGTGCTCAGAGTGTGAGTACCCCAGATGTCATCCGAGTCCGGATAAGAGCCGATATTTCCCTCAAGTAGTACTTCGCTCTCACCGGCGCCATGCCAGGAGAACATTCCAAATTCATACGCTGAACTGCTACTGTAATACTGATTGACCGCAAAGTTGTATCCAGCCACACAGCGGGAGCACTGAGAGTCAAAATTGATTGGGTCTGCAATGCCCTGCAGAATATTGTTTTCCATCAACAAGTCGCCTACAACTCCGCCGCCAACACCATAGCTTTCTGTAGAAGCGGTAAAGGTCCAATAAAAGTAGCTATCGCGTATGACATCGTGGGCGGTGATGTAATTAAAGACAGAATAGAAATTCGCCGTCGTTGACGCAATGCCTCGAGCCCAGACGGAATTGGCCGTCTGCATGGTCACTGCCCGTTGCCCGACAGTTGATTCGTCGATAAAAAAGTCTTCAGCGCCCGCATTGGTAATGGTTGAACTACCCCACCAGGCCTCTGGCGTTTGGCTGCTACTCCATCCGGGCCATGCAAGGCCATTGGAGAGTGTCAGCGTGTAGGGACCCTTTCCGCTTGCGCATGTCCCACTGGCTGCCGTGCAGGCCGTAGCTACCACTACATCCTCCTGCGCTCGGTTTAGGCGATGGAGGCCGGTATTTGCCCCTTGCGATGAGCACGTTCCCGCCACCTCACATACAAATAAATTGTTATTATCTGCAGCCGATCCCGAGCAGGTTGCGCTACCTGCGGTTCCTGTATAGCCCGTGTTGCACTCGTCGAGCACAATCGGCGTCAGATTCACTACGATCCCGCTCACACTGTCAAGCTGGATCTGCGTGGCGCCTTCGCAGCTTCCGGAATTGACTGTAGAGCCGTTACAACCGGTCCAGTTTGCCTGCGTATATCCTCCGCCTTCGTAGGTATTACTGCCGGCAATACAAATGGCGGCGTTTAAGCCATTACACGAGCCGACAGCACTAAAATGTAGCCGTGTGCTGTTCGCTCCTTGTCCGCGTAGAACCACATTGCTGCGAAGCGTAATCCCGCCATTCAGGTAAAAATCCCCCGCTCCAAGGACAACAACGTATGGCGTCGCACACCCTGTGTATCCGCTGCCGCTTCCTGCAATTGCATTGTTGATTAGTGCCGCTGATGCCGCTGCGCTACTCGATCCATATGCCGCAATCGTGGCCCCGCACTGGTTCCAGCTTGCAGAGGGCACTCCGCCTGCGATTCCGGCCGTAGTCCAGTTCGCTGCACGATTGGTGCTGATGATGTTGCTCCAGGGTTGTTGCGCGGTTAAACGCGTTGAAACTAAAAGAGATATACACAACATAGTAAACACTACACAGCTATTAAAGTACCTGATCACAAGTCCCTCCAACCTTCACAAAAGTCTTCGGCAACTCTAATGCGGACGTGAGCCCAAATCCTACAAGATGATTACAAGAGTAATCAATTACTTCAATTTTAGTAACTATTCTATTGTAATAGTACTACAAGGGGCTCCCTTTCTGGGGACATTCAAACACATTCTTCTGCGATATCGTTACACCCCCGAACGGCACGGCGGTCTATTCTCCTAAAAATGGCTGCCATATACCTCCAGTTCGGTTGGCTGATCTGAGTATTCGGTGATCCTAAGCGCTTCACCAGCAAATGCCATCGTAGCCGTTCGCACTCCTCTGTTCGGCTATGCGCACAAAGTCAACAATCGTCTGTCCCGTCCGAACTTTACTTGCGGTGTCAAGGAATTCCGGGTCCTTGTTTCCAATAACGATCGTCTCCGCAAAATCCAGAACATCTTCGATCTTGTTGACCATCAGACGGGATACATGAGGGATTCTATTCAAGATGAAATCTCTGTTGGCGCCTACTAGGCTCGCCACACTCACGTTTTTGTCGTAAATTCGCATTTCGTATCCCTTACCCAATAGACGCTCAATAATCTCGATCATCGGACTTTCGCGCAGATCATCTGTTCCCGCCTTGAAGCTGAAACCGAGAACTCCAACTTTCTTTTTTCCCTTCCCGATGATTATCTGTAGTCCCCGGTTCACTTGCATTTCGTTACTGGGCAATATTGAAGAAATGATAGGAAGTTCCAGGTCACTCACCTTTGCTTTGTAGTTCAATGCGCGAAGATCCTTTGGAAGACAGGATCCGCCAAAAGCAAAGCCCGGAGTGAGATAAGCCGGAGAGATATTTAGCTTCCTATCCTGACAGAAGATTTTCATGACTTCATGAGCATCAAGCGATAAAACCTTGCTGAGATTTCCGATTTCGTTGGCAAAACCGATCTTGAGCGCATGCCAGCTGTTGTCTACATATTTCACCAATTCTGCGATCTCAAGCTCTGTTCTGATTAAAGGCGCATCTAGCTTCGCGTAAAGCGAAGCCAGCATCTCGCCGCTTTCGACATCCAACTGTCCAATCACCGTTTTGGGCGGTTTTCGAAAATCACTGACCGCCGATCCCTCACGCAAAAATTCTGGATTATTGCAGACGCCGAAATCAACGCCGGCCTTCTTTTGGGAATGCTCCTCAAGCACTGGGATAACAAGCTGACGCATCGTTCCGGGCAAAATCGTACTCCGAATGACGACCGTATGCCGGTGAGCCTTTTTACGGATGGCGTCTCCAATCAGTTCACACACACGTCTGATATAGGTCAGATCCAAGTTTCCATTGCTTTGACTCGGCGTGCCAACACACACAAACGATAAATCCGTCCCGCTGACTGCTTCGTCTTGATCGGTAGTCGCATTGAGTCTTCCTGCCCGTACCGCATCACTGATAATCGGCTCGATTTCAGCCTCAATAATGGGCGAATGGCCAGCGTTAATGAGATCGACCTTCGCGCGAACAGGATCCACACCAACGATCTGATGACCTTCGTGTGCGAGGCATCCTGCACACACTGTCCCGACGTAACCTAAACCAAAAATGCTAATCTTCACTGGCTCATTTCCCTTCGAATCCATGGCTCTAAAGACTGCTTCGCCAAAATACTTCAACGCATCTCTCGGTGCACTGATCGAACACATGAGAAAATTCGCTAGCTTGAAGCCATTTGTCTTTCGCAAGTCCCTGCCAGCAGTCGGACGAGTAATTAAACTCTCCTGTCTCTTGCAGAGACTTCAGAACTTCAATGCATTGCAACCCTTCTTGTTTGAATTCCGGAAGGTTAACTTCGAAGGAAATATATGGCACAGGTTTATGCAGACCCTGCAAAACTTTAAGCTCATAACCCTCGACATCGATCTTCACAAAAAACGGTACGCCGAACTCCTCAATCAGGCGGTCGAGCGTTGTCGTCTTGACGCTCTTCTCGTGCTTGAATTCGAGCGCATCGATTGTGTGCGCAAAGCGCTCTTTATCACTCTTCAATGTATCGGCCCATTTCCGGCTTAGCGTATTCAGCGCAGACCCGGGCCCATCGACCAACATCGTCTCGGCTCCTTCGTGGTCGCTTATTGCTGCTCCGACAATCGACACGGGCAGAGGTGTCCCTTTGGAGCCGGCAAATCGATTGCGCAACTTCGTCAGGTTCAGTTCATCTGGTTCGACTGCGACCACACGTGCCCCAAGTTGAAGGAACGCATCTGCCTTCTGGCCGGTATTCGCCCCAATGTCGAATACTGTGTCTCCTTGTTGAAAGCCACCGAGCAGCACCCGATAGAATTCCACCTCATGGGCTTGATCTTCACCCTGCGGTGTTCCCTTCAGTCTCCGATAAAGCCGGCCAATCGATGATGCTGAGATTCGCTGATAGGTAGCGCTTCTTCGGATTCTTGTTAAAGCAGACTTTGAAACGGATTTCTCGCTCATTATGTTCACACTCAGTACTGGTTAGGAATTCTTGAAACTACAAATCGAGTTCAGTAGGCTCACACCTGGTCTTTACGTCTCCGCATGTGCGCTATAACCACGTTTAAGACCGGCATGCTAGTTACTTTTCAGATCAACGTATGCATTACTTGTCAATTCAGCCACGGCCGCCCACGAGTGATGCCTATCGGCGTGTTCTTTGATTTCCGTCCGCGTCTTACTCAAATTCTTATAAAGGCCGCTTGAGAAGTAGTCGCTGATCGCTCTAGCCAGGTCCGCTGGATCGCCCGGCCGGGACATGAATCCTGTCCGGCCCTCAACAACCTCTTCTTTGAATGAGCCCACATCGGTCGCGACAACTGGCAATCCGAAACTATAGCCGAGAAAAAGAACGCCACTTTGAAAGATTTGATTGTAGGGTAGAACCATTACATCCGCAGCTTTCAGGTAAAGCTCCACATCTTCATCGGGAATGAACTGGGCCTTAAGAAGGACCCGTTCGTCGTGCATGAGCTCTGACGGAATCAGTCGCCTGATTTCGTTGAGATAATCCTCGTTTCTCTTTTCGGCCTCGCCCGCAATGATCAGACGGTAGCTCCTGTCCTGTTTAGCCAGAATCTGAAACGTCTCCAGCATGTGCTCGATGCCTTTATAAGGCTTGATTCTGCCAAAGCAGAGCAACGCCTTTTCATGACTCTGTAAGCCCAGTTTTTGCTTGGCCTCAGCGGAAGTCAGGCTCGTATCGGGAAAAGCGTCGTTGATGGGATGCCGGATAACAGTAACTACTCGATCGCGCACTCCGAAGTCGGAGATAAGTTCATCCTTCATCTTTTGCGTATGCACGAATATGTGATCCGTCAGCCGATACTGCATCCGCAGCGTCAACCGATTCAGAAATGAATCTTTTCCATCTCTCCTGGCTTCATTGACATTGTGCGCCGTGAGTGTAACCCTCTTCCGCATGGCTTTGTAGTAGAGCATCAGAAGAGTTCGATCGAAGAACTGTACCTTGCTATTCCAAAGGATGTGAAAGACCTTCGGCTTTGCCGCTGCCGTATACCGGATGAGGCTCGCATAATGCCGCAGTACCCTCGAAAGCTTGCCGGCCGCTGTGCGATTCGCCGACTGGGGCGGCCATAGATTGAAAAAGCGCAGCCCTGATGTGGTTTGCATTTCCGGACTATCGACATAATCGCTGCCAATCACGTCCAGACGAACACCCTTTGCTATCAAAGCCATCGCCAGACCCTGGGCATACGGACGATCGACTCCGCCCGTCAGCAAGGACACCTCTAATGGTGTCTGTGAGGCAGAGGGTTTTGCGGAAACCGAAATGTCTTCAGCAAGAGTTGGCATGCTACTCATGAGTCTGTACCGGTACGGGCTAACTTTAAACGATGTTACGAGAATGAATTGTCGAGAATCAATTCCACTATTGGTGCACTTCTTAAACCGTTGGCACCACTCTGCCACGGAGCCACTCTTCCAAAACGACCAGGCTGAAGAGAATTTTGTGGTGATCGCTCGCGCCGGAGCGATGCTGATCGAGAAGCGCTCGAACGGCGGCTGGCTGCAGATAATCGAATATATGCGACTGGGTATCCAGCAGCATTCCTTCCATCTTCTTCGACTGCTCGGCACGGAACCATTCGTCCACGACATTCATAGCGAAACCACGTTTTTTGCGGCGCATAATCGAGTCAGGAAGGAAGGACTTGCAGACTTCCCGGTGTATCCATTTGCCCACGCCATTGCGCACCTTGAAGTCCGCAGACAGTCTTTCGCCGAACTCGACCACCTCTCGGTCGAGATAAGGCACCCGCACTTCCAGGCTGTGAGCCATAGACAGCTTATCGCCATACATCAGGAGTTCATCCGGCAGAGTAGAGCGCATTTCAATGAACTGCAGGCCGCCGAGTTCGTCTGTGTGCTCCATGAGATCGGAGAAGTCGCCCCACGATTTAAGAATTTCGTCTCCCGGCGCGGGAGGCAGGATATCCGACTTAAAGAGCCCATCGATCTGCCCGTCGGGCAGTAGTGAAAGAACCTGTTGGTATCGCCTCAGGCGATCCGGTGTATCCAGTGAGCGCACGCCGCGTTTTAAAGTTTCATTCCTGGGTAGCGCTTCAACCATGGAAGAAATTGGCCCTCTTACCCACTTTGGCAGAGTACCCCACATTTGGCCATAACGAGTTCCCAGATGGCGGCGATATCCGCCAAACAGTTCGTCTGGACCTTGGCCAATGAGTGCAACCTTTACATCGCGCCTGGCACGCTCGCAAACAAAAAACATCGGCAGAACCGAGGGCGTAGCGACAGGTTCTTCCATGAACTCCACCACCCGTGGCAGTGAATTCTCGAAGGTTTGCCGGTCGAGCAAAACCTCTGTGTGTATAGCGTTGAACTCAGCTGCGGTCTGCGCCGCATCACTCAGTTCATCATCCGCAAAAGTCTTGCCGTATCCAACCGTGAATGTGCGCCACGACTTCCCATATAGGTTCATAAGCGCCAGAAGTAGCGAGGAATCTATGCCGCCACTCAGCAGCAATCCAACCGGCACGTCACTCAGCAGATGTCGCTTGACGGAGCGTTTGTAAATCTCCAGCAACTCCTCACGGGCCTCCGCTTCGGATTTCATCGGAGAGAACGGCTGGGGATTGCTGCGATACCACCGGCGCTGACTCGACTTGCCCTCCTCGAAAACCAGCATGGTTCCGGCGGCGAGCTTGCTTATGCCCTTGAAAACTGTATACGGAGACGGAGTGAAGCGATACCGAAGAAAAAGATTCAGCGCCGTCGGGTCCGGTTCCGGACTATCCGTCGCCGTGGCCAGAATGGTGCGAATCTCCGAACCAAACCACACGCTGCCATCTTTGATCTTGTAATAGATTGGCTTAATGCCGAATGGATCCCGCGCAATCAGCAGTCGGCGCTTGCGCTCATCCCATATTGCCAGACCGAACATTCCATTCAGGTGATTGAGAACGTCGTCGCCCCATTGTTTGTAGCCGAGAACAATTACCTCGGTATCAGAGCGGGTGCGGAAGACATGGCCAAAGCTTTCGAGTTCGCGGCGCAGTTCTGGGAAGTTGTATATCTCCCCGTTGAACACCACGCGAACCGATTCCTCAGCATCGGACATCGGCTGATGGCCGCCCTCAATATCGATAATCGAGAGACGGCGGAAGCCCAATCCAACCCGATCGTTGACGTAATAGCCTTCGTCGTCGGGGCCGCGATGGACGATGCTACGCGCCATCTGTTGTACCTCGCGCAGCAAGACCGGAGCTTGCCGGCCAAAATTAAATTGTCCGCAGATTCCGCACATATTAAAGCTTATGTCCTCACGCCGGAAAGATCTTCCTGCTGACCACTTTTAAGCAGGAGCAGAGATAGACTACGGAACAGTTGCGCCTGCGCCCAGCGATGCATTGGAACGTTGTCCCAGCCGAACAACAGTTGCCGCGATCGGAACGAGCCGTTAGGCCGTTGCCATATCGTCAGAACCTGGTTCACGACTCCGTCAACCAGCCGATCCAGTTTTTCAAAACGGCCCCTTAGCAACATACCGAGATTGATGCACTCAGCATAGTCGTACAACTCACGGCGATACACAATCAGACGCGGCGGTTTTGCGAAGGGCTTCGGCACACCGTGTTCATCAAAAAGGTTGCGCACATAAAAATCGACGCCGCGCTCAATTGCACGCGTGCATTCCACATCGCCAGTGAGCGCTTCAATCTTGGCAAGGGCCTTCATGACAAAGCAAGTGTGAAAATGATCGACAAAATGCCTCGTCCCGTCGTTTGCGTAATGCCAGGATCCATCGGCATTCTGAGACTCAAGCACAAAATGAAGATTTCGGCTGGCGACTTTTGAATAGCGGTCGTCAGAAAAATCTATCGCCGCCTGCGTCAGCATGAAAGCGCGATAGGCATTTGCATTAATAACGCCCACTGACTGCTCAGGGAATGGACTGTAGGAACAGGAAGACGCAAGCTCTGAAGTATTGAAATCGTGATAATCCTCCACGCCGTGCTCTGCGATGGACCGCATGATTTCCCGCCACCGAGCATCATTATCGATCACATGAACTTCGCGGAAAGCCTCGTACACATAAGGCACGGTCGTAATGAGCGGTGTTCCCTGCCAGATCGTTCCACGCAACGTTCCCCAGTTGAACGGATACCCCCAGCAATACCGATCATGCCCAGCGCAGCGAGTCTCTTCAAGCACCTGCAAGAAGTGGCGCGCGCGCTGATAGTGCTCGTCAGAATTCAGATGACGCGACAAAAACGCAAATCCCATGGCGTAATGTGCGTCTGCGATAGGAAATCTCTGACGTTTCCAAAAGAGACTCCGGGCCGAAGGCAGGAAGGCCTCACAGAAGATGATGGGAGAGACAGCCATCGTGCCTAAGAGCGGCTGGCGATAGTAAAGCTGCTTAATATTTCGGCACAGGTCGCTGGCATAAAAAGTTTGAAAATCCCAGGAGGTCTCGCCATAGCGGTCAAGCCAGGAGATAAAGCGGCGAACACCGCCAAGGACTTCTCCTGTAGGTGAATAGTTCGCTTCGGGTATTGCGTTGGTATCGATTGCGGCTGATAAAGCTGGCGTCATAGAAAATCCATTGGAGCAATTGTTTTGTGAAATACGGAGATCGCTTTACTTCACGCTGTTGATACGAGTTGTATTCGGCTCGACCGGCAAAAGCTCAAAATTATCAATTTTTTTGAGCCTGAACAGAGATGACAAGATCATCTTCAGCTTAAGCATTTGCTCCCTGCGGTGAAAGCGCATGAGTTCCGGTGAAACCGGCCGTTCGGCACGGGTCAAAAAACCATTTACGTAACCAGAGAACAGTGCGCCACCTGCAATTATGTAAGGGCGTTTCTTCATCCTATACACGCTTCGGAATACTTGCCACAGAGGGTGCCCGCCGAGGATGTAGTCCTTTTTGCCATAAGCAAATGCGGAACCGATCTCGCCTCGTTCAGCAGTCCCCAACGGCCTGTGATGCAGAAAAGATTTCTCGCGGAATGAGCGGGTATTCCATCCAACCATGCGAGCTGTTGTTACAGCCATCCAATCGATTCCACCCACTTTGCTGGGCACATATCCGCCGATCTCCTCAAAGCACTCACGGCGGAATATCTGGCACTGACCGGAGACATAGGACTGGCCCTCAAAGCTGTCCGTCGCGGAGTTATAGCCGCTCGGCTCATGAAATACCGTTCCCGCGACTCCCAGCCGATCATCCTGCCTGAACTTGGAGAGCAGAAATTCAAAGTGGTCGAAATCCAGTGTGACATCCGCATCCAGGTTGCCGACAATCTTGTACGGAAGTCCTTTGACCCGTTCCAAGCCAGCCCTGACTGCTTCAACCTTGGCTGCAAAATGACGCTCTTTGCGGACCGGACGATTAACCAACTCGATCCAGCTATGCGCGGCAGTGTACTTCCCCACTATCTCAGCGGTTGCATCCGTCGAGCCATCGTTCACAATGACCCACTTCAATGGGAGCACCGTCTGTGCCACGACAGATCTAAGTGTCTCCTCAATGAAGCGCGCCTCATTGCGACTGGGACTGATCAGAACATAGGGAAGATCGTTGACTTCGTTGCTCATGTGATTTTCCTTGAACCTTTGCCTCTCTAAGCAGATTCCACGAAGAGCCGGTGCGCCAGTTCCAGCGTCAGAAGCCTGTGGATCTCGTCCGTATGGTTCTCGTCCCCGCGCAAATGACCATTCACTACTCGCTCGACTCCCGCGCGGGTCACGTAAGGCCGCGCCAAAGCGCGATCGTCGAGAAGGATCTGGCGTACATAGTCTTTCAGGTGATCTCGATACCAGACACGGAAATGAAACGGCTTGTGGCGGCCGAGCCAGATACGCTCCAGATGTAACGGAGCCAACATGTGATCGATGCGTGCCATCCACTGGGGCATACCCATGTCGTATGCGTATTCCGCCTTAAATGTGAACTTGAGATACATGCTGGTTAATGCACTATTAAACCCGGGCGTACCCCGGTCAGTCCGTATCTTTGCTAGCACAGAATTACCCTCTTGAATAAGCCGGGTTCTAACCTTTGCATTCTGTCCCAGAGTATCCAGACGAGGAGCTCTATACGCAGTCTTGACGACCTCGTTGTCAAGAAATGGAGCGCGAATCCCTATTTGAGTCTGTTCCAGGCCCAATATGCCGTAGTGGTGCCATGGCGATTGGCGAAACGCCACGAACGAGATCGGATGGACTCGTCGAGCGGTATCGTAGGTTTTAATCCCCGCATCAATGTTTTCGCGCACGGGCCCAAATAGGCCTTCTGTCGGTGGCACCGCCTTGAACATGACGCTCTGCATCATAATTTCGCTGCCATAAGTTCCCACCATGCGCACCGGCGCAATTTCCCGTGCTCTTTCTTGTACGTAAAGATCGGGAGAACGGCTCATATCGACAGACGCGTCGCTTAGGAAAACCGTACGCTCCGCGTAATGAGAAAACTGCGACAGAAACTCAGGCCCTGCAGTAATCACCTCGTAAGTTTGCCCACAAATTTCAGCGACGCGGCGAGCGAGTTTTACGTCCTCGTGATCGCGGTACGTACTGCCCCATGTATAGCAAGGAAGCGAGTTTGGCTTGGCCTTATGCCACGCCATGATAACGCGCGTGTCCAGTCCTCCAGTCAGCGACATTCCCACTTTTTCGCGTCCACTAAAATACCGCGGGAGATTGCCTACGAAAGCGTTCTGAAGCTGCTGGTAATAGTCTTCCGGCCCGACCGCTTCCTGCTGTTCCCATTCACTCGGCTGAAAATAGCAGCTTTTATTCTCAATCGAGCCATTCCTGAAGTTCCATGCAGAACCCGGAGGCAGAAGATAGATGCCATTGAATAACGTCCGATTCTCAAGGACGCAACCGCATGCAATGAACTCTCCAAGACCGCGCGCATCAATACTGCGTAGTTCCGGGCGCACCTTCAAAATGGCCTTGGCTTCCGGGGCAAAATAGAATCCATCTTGGGACTCGTGATAGTACAGGCGCTGCAACCCATACCGGTCATTAAACAGCGTTGCAGAACCCCGTCGACGATCGGCTACCAAACCATGAAATCGTCCGTTTAATCCTTTAGGAAAGTCCGCCTCATCTTCGTAACGATGAACCAAATAAGAGGAATCCGTTTCTGAGAACTGGTGGCCATGTTGCCGAAGCAAGCTCTTTAAACCTGGTTCTGGAAACTCTTCTCCAGAGAAGAAAAGCTTTATCTGAGCATCCTCGCTACAAAATGGCATCCCATCCGCAAAGGAATCTTTCCGCGCCACCCAACCTACATAAACTCCCAGTTCTTCGTTGATCCAGACTCCGGAGACGTAAAAGGACTCGTGCTTAAGAGTCTCGAGCATCCGCATGAGTTGCGGCTCCGCCCAATCGCGAGGCCGCTTGGTGATTAAACCCGTGATCCCTGGCATTTTTACCTTCGCTAAATGATTGCTGTATTTGGTGAGACACTCCTACTCATCAAAAGATGAGTAGGAAATCCTTCACAGGAAGTGGAGCCGGCGGGAGGATTTGAACACTCCATCTGCCGATTACGATTCGGCTGCTCTGCTGTTAAGCTACACCGGCCTATGAAATCTACGAATTAATCGCGCTGTATAGAGGAGACATCGTTGCACATCAGAAGATGAGCAAGTCATCCTTCAAGCGAAGTGGAGCCGGCGGGAGGATTTGAACACTCCATCTGCCGATTACTATTCGGCTGCTCTGCTGTTAAGCTACACCGGCGTATGAAATCTATAAATTGGTACATTCGTGTCCGTGCATTTAATCCAGCCGCAATCACTGAAGGCGGAAGAATACCAATCAGGCCGCGATGAAATTTGGCCTTAATGCAAAATCTTCCCCATACATTGAGAGGAATAAAATACCTGGGAACAAGAATCTCTTCAAAACCATTTCGAATTTTGAACTCCAGCAACGGGCTGTCGCGCTTGTTCCCGTAGTGATAAAGACCATAGCTGATGTGTGATATCTTGCGTGCTTCACAAATCTCCACAGCCCTGGCCATGAGTGCATTTGCTGGTCTCTTGTCAAAGTGACTTGGCTTTGTCGTTAAATTTAAGATCGATGCTACATCCCCTCTGTATACCAAGTGTAAGAATCCTATCATCTCGTCACCGGAATACGCACAAATAAAGTCACATCGTCCCACATATTCCGCGTAGCGATTCCTGGTCTCGTCCAAAGTCAGTCCGTAATACGCGTTCCTCATCCCCTGGCGTGTCGGAGAATCGTCATTTACCGCTTTGAGCCCCTTGAGCAACGCCTCATCAAACTCTTTAACTCTTACCAGAACACCGCGCTTTTCAGCTCGCCTTACGTTTTTCCGGGTTACCTGAGATAGACCCTCCCACCACTGCTTAAAGCTTTCGAGCCGAATGGCCGCGACGCTCTCCAATTCAAATGGATATGCATACTTTGGATCGATCGAAGGAAGCTTCTGCGGAAAGGTAAAAATGTCCGCCCTTAAAATATGATTGGCTTTGCTTTTCAATGCCGCCAAATAGAGTTCTGGTGTCTCCAGTTCCTTCTCACTCATTTCTTCGCCGCGAACGTAAGCAATCTTTAGCTGTTTGCCTCTGGACAGAAGTCTATGGCCATTCACTTCCATCACCGGCATTTTGACCCAGCGTCCCTTGACTCTGACTTCAACGAACTGATTCGACGCCGTCATATTTGTAGGCTGAGTCTTCATTATTTGTCCTTTATCCATTCGAAAGATCGATTCAATTCGTGATAACGCTAGCATGCTCGTGCATGTCGAAACGTTCATTGGCCAGGTCTCTGGTAGTTCCAGCAGCCTTACACCTTGCTGCCGGTTTTATCGGGAACGACGAGAAGTTCGGAATCCAGTTTGATATCCGCAGACCACTCAGAGATTTTCTCGGATGCCTCTATATCGGCAGGCATCGACGATGCGCGACGATTCATACGCTCAGGCAAAAATTCGCGGATTATCCCTGCAGCATCATTCAGCGGTTTGAGGCCCCCGTAGAGCAAAATCATGAAGCCGATGTACAGAGCGTAGAACACCAATGAGACGAGGCACATCCGAAGAAAAATGCTCGGAGGGCCGGGGGAAATCGTAACCTTGATAATGTTCCGGAAAATCAGAGCTGTCGATCCTCCCGCCAGAACGGAAGCCACAAAGAATCTCCAGATCACATTAAATATTGGCCCAACTCCAAGGTTGATTGGCTTGCCCGCATACCAAAACCCGGGAAACATTAGCAGAAAATAGGAAGCCGTCCATGCAAAAGCGATTCCGGAAGGGCCCCAATGCAAGGTAACGAAGAACAAGACTGCAATGCAGGCAAATTCAATCAATCCCCATCTGAACCATCTCTCGGGGCGGCCGATCGAAAGATGGATCCAGCCGTGCGTGTTGTACAACAACATGATTCCGATTCCAGGACCAAACAAAGCAAAGATTCTACCTGACTCCCCCCAGCCTGGTCCGAGAAGGAGGCGCATGACATCTTCGCCAATCAGCGCAAAATTCGCTCCAACTCCCATGCCTACCAGCGCCAAAACCGATATCATCTGCAAAAAATACCGGATAAATTGTTCGCGATCATGTTGCACGCGGCTTAGCGTGCTGACGGCCACCGCGGACAGGGGAGCCAATAACTGCGACTCTGGAAGCACAAATAGATCGTATGCCCGCTTATAAAACCCTAAGGCCCGATCGCCAAATCGCCAGCCGACAAGAAGATTGTCTAAATTGCGTGTCGAGTAGCTAAAGGCGTAGTGCGAATAGACGTTCATCGCAAACTTGAACGAGGTTCCTGTCCCTTTGGCTCGCCCTGGCAACCCTGGCATCCACTGGCAGATCGCTAAGGAGCCAATGGTGACAGTTGCTGCTTGCACTACACTGCCCCACACCAGCGCCCAATAGTGCCATCCTGCAATAGCCAAGGCAATGGACACTCCATACTGAAGCACTTGCCCGATAAAGTTGATGATCGCGGCAGTTCGGAATTGCATGGCACGCTGCAACAGCGCCATGTGGACATACCCCAGGCAACTGATCACAATCGTAATCGACATGCCTCGAGTGACTTGGGCCACGTCGGGGGTGTGATAAAGAAGCGCCAGCAGCGAACCCGCGTAGGCAAACGCAACCGTCAAAATCGTTCCAATGCCGAGATTCATCCAGAAAAAATTATTGGCAAGGGATTCCGTCATTTCCTTGCGCTGGATGATCAGTTCCGTGAATCCGTTTATCCCAAAGCTGCGAAGCAGAAGGCTGAACGTTGTAACCATGGTCACGATTCCAAAATCGCCAGGCGTCAAAAGCCTTGCCAATATAACAACAGCCCCCATCTGCACTGCAAAATTGCTCGCTGCTCCGGCAATCGCCGTGCCGGCGCCACGAACTGCACTGCGACGAAGCCCTCTTCCAGTTGTAATCGAAAGGAAGGTGCCATCGGGTTGAAACGGTCTCAAAACATCTCCTGAATGGTGTCACTAACAATAACATCAAAGTTTAATAGTTATGTGAACGGCATACAGCAATAAGTTCAAATCAGATTTACCGCGTGCTCACCTGTGCAAGCGGCGTGCCCGCAGAAATAGGTTTACCGATCGCCGCAGATCCGCGGGTAGTGGAAGCTCCTGAAATACGGCTCTTTCGCTGCTCGGGACGGACCAGGCCAATGGTAATGCCTGTCGCGCCGATGACACCCAACAACAAAGAAATCCACGAAGGTGTCATGATCCTGAAGCCTGCCTCCGTGATGTTGTAAAAGGCGCAAGTCACAATGAAGGCCAGAATTAGGCAGCCAAGCTCGCGATCACGCTGGAAGGCCCTTACGGCCCTAAAATATCCACCGAATACGATCGTTAATATGAGACACACACCCGCCCAGCCAAGATCCAGATAAATCTGAAGATAGCCATCGTGAGCTGAGTTTAGATTGCTCACGTCGTGATAATCGCTGAGGATATGCGCAACTTTGTGCGCATTCGCGTTCCAGAAGCTCTCAAATCCCGTGCCGATCAATGGATTGTCGGCAGAAGCAATCGCCGCCGCCCAGATCGGGCCACGCCCGGAAAAATCCGAACTCCTTCCCATCGCACTCGTAACCGATTCTCCTCCAAACAGCATCGCCCCGGCGCCCAAAAGGAGAATACTCAGACAAAGAACGTGCAGATTGGCGGGACGCTTTCGGATCACTGACAGCCCGCTTGCATACATCAAAAAACTGCCGAGGAAAAAGCAGAATGTGGAGGTCGCACTATGAGCCATCTGCAGAAGCCACACCCCCAAGAGAAGAAGAACCCCCTGCGCGATCATGCGGCGTGTACGGTTAGGCGCTTTCCGATTCAACAACAGTGTGCGTAAGTTCCACGCCACGCCAATCGATATGACATACAAAATGAGGCCAAGCGTGTTCTTATTCGTGGTTACCCCTGTGTTCATAGGGACGCCAGAGGGATCGTACGTGCGGCCCATATCTGTCCACCGAATCAAAACAATGGACAAGGGAAACAGGAAGAAACCAACTCGAGAGAAAATTCGACGCAATGTCGCGGCCGGATCGACGTCGGTAAAAATGATCAGAACCATAATGAGGTCGCCAACGCATTTAATCCAACGCTTAAAAGACGGCTCGTGGAATGGCGACCACAACGTGCTTAACAGGCAGTACGCAAAATATAGGAGTACGGGGCCGCTCGCTTTGAGGAGTGTATTTGTCCGTTTCCCTCGCCGAGCGAGCACAACTATACCGGCAACAATGAGAGCCTCATAAATCGCCGCATCCATGGGGCTGCCGTCGAGAGTCGATGCGAGAACATCCCCGGAGCTTGGACCCGACATCCCAAACCATGTGGATACCGGCCTTGATCCGATAATGCAAAGCCAGAGCACCGGCAACCAGGAAACTTTGGAGACTCGAACCGATTTATCACGGTCAAGAAAAAAAAGCCCTGCTACAAAAACGCCGCAAATCAGGAGGGCAAGGGGAGCGCCCATTCAACTCTCCTTGGGAAGGCCGCAATGATCTATCTGATCCCGCGTCGTTTGATGTGTCAATTCCATCCCTTGATCCAATGAATAAACCATTGCGTGTGAGACTTCTACGCGGCCGCTCAAGCGAAGACAGCCTTATATAGCCTGTTCACGCTTGTGAATCTTGCTCTTGCACGATCAATCGCTTCTACGCTCGCGATTGTAAGCACCAAAGCTGCAAGAAACGAGACTGGCAACGCGGCAAAACCAAGATGCATGCGTTGAAACCCTGCGCTAAGGGCCTGAAGAATTGCTACCTGCGATATATATCCAAACAACGAGTATTTCCCTAGCAGTATGACCTCATTTTTAGCTAAACCTGTGTCATTTCCGTAAGCACCAATCACATAGAGAACCAGAAGGTTTAGGATTACCCCGGCTACTAAAAGGGGAAACGAGACATTCCAAACTGTGATCGCAATTGCGTAGCCGGCGTATGCAACAGCAAGAATCCATAAGTGACGAGTGACATTGTTCAACATTTCGATCAACATGAACCCTGACAGGACACCCATCATCCCAATCGCGACATATTCAAGGTTGTAGCTTACGTAGCCAAAGATTTCCAGTGTTGCAATAGATGCGAGGAGGACTAGGCAAGCAATATGAAAAGTTCGCCTGTATCGTCTGAAGGGGAAAATAAGCAGCCCCGACAGTATAAGAACGTAGCTGATAGGAACGAGAATAGAAAACGACACCAGCTTGGTCCCGAAGGTCGGCAGATTTCCTGAGACGAAGACGATAAATAGATTGGCAAGAGATAGAAAACCCTGCCCTACAGTGCCAGTGCCGAGTAAGGGAACCACAAGATTGCGTGCGAGATTCAAAACAAAAAAGATTGCTACCAGCTTCAGTCCTCTTGTGACTAACCTCTTCCAGAGACTTGGATCCTTGGCCGAGTATTTTGAGAGGTATATGTGAGAAATCAGAAATCCCGTAATGAAGATGAACGAGGGGGTCAAGAACCTCAGGTAGAAATAGTATTTCCATTGAATTCCAATGAAATAGTTAATCCAGTGGTAAAGCACCATGATGAGGACCAGCGCGCCTTTGGTGAAATCGAGCGCGTGAATCCGCTGGGCCTTTGGCGAACTGGCAGTCGCCGGCAACTCGGGCCTCACAGCCAAGTCCTGATTTTTCTGAGGCACGGTCTCAATGGGTGTCATGGTCGGCAGCGATTGCATTTGGAAAACTATTTTGCAGAATGAGAAATCCTGCGAAGGCTTACTGTAACTTACCCTGATCTACCATCCGCTGTATGAGGGAGGCAGCTCCTGGGTTGCTGAGGTGGTTATCATCCGCCATCAACGGCAGCTTATGGGCTGGATCGGCATATTCAAGACAGCCATTCGCGCCGCAGATCTCGTCGTAGAGCGAAATATAAGGCACATGCCATGTCGTTGCGGCCATCTGCTGCATCTGTGCGTCTAGGCCTTGTTGACCCTGTACCAAATGTTGACTCGCTAGGCCAGGTTTATTCCAGGCAATCGAATCAGCAAGCAGTCGCGGCAGGGGCGCATCATACTCCGGCACAGGGCCGAAGACAGTTACAGGTACCTGGTGATTCTGTCCCCATCGGGCGGCCAGAAAAACGCCCTGTACCGGATGTGCCGGCAAGTAGCTCCGGAAGATATACGCCATCATCTTCTTGCAGTCCTCGCTCCCCGAAGGAGCGAGCGATGGAACACAGGCCGCCGTGCTGGCCTGCATCACATTGGCGTCTTTGAGACCCGTATCGAGAGCGGACCAGAGCATGTCTGAATGGCTATCGCCGATCAGCAGGTAGTTTTTCTTCCCACTGTCCTGACGCAAACAGGTATTTTGGCGGTAGCTCTCGAAGTGATACTCCGTGGTGATGAAGCAGGTTCCAACCCGCCCCGACTTGCTTTCCTGTTGGCCATCAAGAGCAGAGGCAATTTGCAGCGCCTTTTCAGGGAAACGCCCGGGAAAACCCTGAGCGAGTACTGTCCATGCGGCACCTCCCATAAAAACCACCATGACCACACCGGCCAGCACGAAAAGCGGCCGCCGGCTCAGACGAAGGGGGCCGCTACGAAAAGGCGTCTCTACAAATCTCCAGGACAATACGGCCAGCACGAGCGAGAGAACAATCTCGACAAACATATCGAAACGGTGTTCGGAAAGCAGACCCGCGTGCGTTCCAAGGTGAACTCCACCTAGGCCAATGAGCACGCCCATCTTTTGCAGCACAATGATCGGCCAATGCCATAGATACAAGGAGTAGGAGATGAGACCGACAAACACCACAGGGCGCCAGGACAACACCGCGCCAACAAGTGATCCACCAGCTTCTCCAGCCCAGATAATCAGCGCCGATCCGACACACGGCAGCAGCGCACTAAAACCCGGAAACAGTGTCGCCTCGGAATAAAACATCACCGACCATGCGATCATTACGAGCCCAGCCAGCGTAGCTAGATTTCGCAGCCCTGCCGATCTCAGTGCCGGAAATATTTTGAGTGACAGCAGGGTGCCTAGCAGCAGCTCCCAGGCGCGAGTGTATGGCATATAAAATGCGCTGGTTCGATCATGCAGAACCACAATACCGCTCGTAACAAGGGATGCAATGAACAGGAGCGAAACTGACGTGCGGAGCTTTCCGGGGAAGAAGCGACGAACCACAAGCAGGAACAGTGGGAATGAGAGATAGAACTGCTCCTCCACAGCAAGAAATAACCGGAATGCTGCCAGAAGAAGATGTTCGAGACTGAACCCGTTGCAGCGAGCATCGATTTTGCGTAATCGACCAGTTCGCGCGGAAGCAGGAAAATGGCTGCGGCGATGCTGCATGCTGCCAGCATGGCGAAAAGCGCTGGAAAAATTCGACGGATGCGCCGTTCGTAAAATCCGACGATTGTGAAGCGCGAAGCGTTGACCTCGGCAAAGATAATCGAACTTATCAGATAGCCGGAGATAACGAAGAAGACATCAACACCGACAAATCCTCCCGCAAATCGATTCAATCCGAT